>CAYGXB010000530.1:0-2214 GCA_964353605.1 uncultured Bacteriovoracaceae bacterium | reverse complement strand
AGATCTCCACGAGTTGTTTGTACTGTTCGGCCATGGCCTCTTCCAGGGAAACATGGGAAGGATCGCGCTTGCCATTGATGTTGATCGGCATAGGGGTGCGGATGCCGGCCACGACGTCCTCGCCCTGGGCATTGATGAGGTATTCGCCATAGAAGACCTTCTCGCCCGTGGAGGGGTCTCTGGTGAAGGCGACGCCGGTTGCAGAGCTGTTGCCCATGTTTCCGAAGACCATAGCCTGCACATTGACAGCCGTCCCCCAGGTATCGGGGATATTGTTGAGTTTGCGGTAGGTGATGGCCCGCGGCGTGTCCCAGGACCCGAAGACTGCCTCGATGCCTCCCCAGAGCTGGTCCATCGGGTCGGTGGGGACCGGCTTTCCGGTGAGATGCTCCACCTTTTCCTTGAAAATTTGTACAATCTTCTTGAGATCGTTTGCATTAAGCTCGGTATCGAGTTTGACGCCCTTTTTCTTCTTCATCTTTTCGAACTCTTCGTCGAGGACGTGCGCGTCAGCGCCCATGACGACATCGGAGTACATCTGAATGAAGCGCCGGTAACAGTCATAAGCGAAGCGCTCGTTACCGCTCATCTTGACGAGCCCCTGGACGGATGCATCATTGAGACCGAGATTGAGGACCGTGTCCATCATGCCCGGCATGGACGCTCTGGCACCGGAACGGACGGAAAAGAGCAGCGGCGCCTCGGGGTCGCCAAAGGTCAGCCCCATGGTCTTTTCGACCTTGCGTAAGGCGTCCTTGACCTGGGCCTTGACTTCTTTAGGAACACCTTTGGTTTCATAATAGATCGTGCATACCTCGGTGGAAATCGTGAAACCGGGGGGCACCGGTATGCCCAGATTTGTCATCTCCGCCAGATTCGCTCCTTTACCGCCAAGAAGCGCCTTCATGTCCGCATTGCCCTCAGCTTTGGTCGCCCTTCCTCCAAAGAGATATACATACTTTTTCGCCATATCAGTCTCCTTCTTCTCAACAAGATAAATTTGCTCGAACCGCAATCAGATCCTTATCGATATATAAATACAGGTTTGTAATCAAGCAAAAAAACAGGATGCGTGATGAGTGCCCAGTGATTGGAAAAAGAAAAGCATCTGAGGTCCTTCTGTATAGTTTCAGTCATGGGCCGAACCCAAAAACTCACTCCCCCCTCCCCCCTGAATCTTCAGGGGGGCTAGACGTCCGTCGACAGGACCGCTCGTTGGTCGTTTTGTCGAAGCAGGTAGCCTTGTCGACAGACCTTTGGCCCCCCTTGAGACCAAGGGGAGTCGGAGGGATGATAGAAGATCAGTCAAAACGTTCCCGATGGTACTTGCTTACCCCTTTTATGCTCTCCTGGTACTGGGTCGGGGTCATGCTGGTCTCTTTCTTGAATGCCCTGTTAAAGCTGGCCTTGGAATTGAAACCCACATCGAAGGCGATGTCCAGTATGGTCTCATTCGGTTCATGATGGATAAGGCGATGCTTGGCTGCATTGATCCGGTAGGCATTGATCAAGCTGTGGAAACTTGTATGGAGATAATGGTTGAGAAAGCGGGTGAGCTGATGGGGTTCGACACTCAGCTCATGCGCAAGCATGGCAAGGGTGAGTTCTTCCCTGAGATAGAGCTGTTCATCCTCGAGTTTTTGGAAAAGCAGATTCTTAAGCCCATCCGGGTCAATAGAAGAGGTCAATCTGGACCAATCTTTGCTTGGCGTTGGATTGGGTTCCGGAGAAGGGTTATCAATCCGTTTTCGGCGGAGGTTATATAGCTGAGACGCTTTGGTCAGGAAAGCATGGGCTTCCATCATAAGGGTTAATTCTTCGATGAGGTATGCCCCTCCATCCTCTTTTTCCGGGGGTATCAGTTTATTGAGCTCATCCAAGATAGTAAATGGGGATTGCTGCACTACTTTTTTATCCTGGTATCTCCTCTGTTTTGTAGGCAGATCCCCCATCCATGGATTCTTCAGGCTTGTGAGGGAGTGCACGAATTTTGTGCCACGTTTGATAGTTGATTGAAGGAAGCCTTTATAGTCCATAACAGACCCTCCCATTGTATAGCACAGTCCGGCATGCAATGAAAGGGTACTATTATCGGCCATTGCCCATCGGTTGTGTGTCTCAATTTAAAATTTTGAGGCGACACACTCTTCGTCTGCAGGCATGATCAGGAAACAAAATATAATCTTTCGTACGCGTTGGAACAGCTTAAAAATC
>CAYGXB010000529.1:0-2220 GCA_964353605.1 uncultured Bacteriovoracaceae bacterium | reverse complement strand
GGGGGGGCCAATCCCCCCCTTGACGAAGACTAGGTTAGTATTTACGTTTATAGTTGGACTTCTGCCCAGGTAGCGCCCACGTGGTAGGTGAAAGTGACATCTCCGCCGTAGACAGATACACCCATAACACCACCAGGAGGCAGTATAATCTTGCCATCTATCGGGGCATAGATACCTTGACCGGGTAAACTCGCCAGGGTATTGATGGTTGAATTGCACGCGGGGAACCAGCCGGTATCCACCACGTTTGCCCCCGGAGCCGCGCAGATAGCACTGCCTGCATAAGTACCAGACCTGGCTTTCGCATTGACCGGTATTACCGATGCGGTCTGATTGGCAACTCTCGCGCCGTTAACCACATAAATTATATGTGCCGACATCAACATCGCGTCAGCTACCACGTTCATAGCAAACAGGTCAAGGATAACAAAGGATAATCCCCCGTCAGCTTGCGTATTCTGAAGGGTGAAGATACTGGCGGTTGTCGGAACGGCAATCACGCAGGCGGTTGCGGCTGATTTAGCTCTCCAGACACAGCCTGAATTGACCAGATAGGTATAATCAGGTAA
The DNA here is from genome assembly GCA_964353605.1 of uncultured Bacteriovoracaceae bacterium. Lineage (GTDB taxonomy): Bacteria > Desulfobacterota > Desulfomonilia > UBA1062 > UBA1062 > CAYGXB01. The sequence goes on along the minus strand of CAYGXB010000529.1, from coordinate 1,651 downwards.
GCCTTTGTTGATATACAAATCACCCCGTTTATTGGCTTGTAATTCCAGAGAACCCCCAAGGCCATCCCTTTCGTGTGCTTCGAGAACATAATTTGGCATATTATTTACCTCACTTTTTACCATGCCCCTTAATAGGTGGTCATGGTTTATTTTCGTTACTACAAAGCCTCTATATATGCACCATCCTCGGCTGGTACATAAAAGATTGACCACTTCCAAGTTCCGAGAGCGGCATCAGCAACCAGTCCGATAACACCCTCATAGACGGCGACAGGACCAGTGGAACCAACTGGGCGGGTGCCTGCATCGCTGCCACCGAGCGTACTGGCTGCGGCGCCAAGCATGGTATGAACGTCACCTGCCACCGCTGTCGTGCCGATGTCAGCAGTAGCCGTGAGGTCGGTTATGGCGGCAGTCCCATCAGGGTCAAACTGGAAGAACATATTGTTGGCGCCGCCGGCCGCAACCGTGCAGACACCAATCAAACCCGTAATCACGCAGAGACCGTGAACATCGAAACACGGTTCACCGGGGGAAGCGTCTATCGCCACCGCATCTGCTGCCCGGTCTACCCTTAGTCCGAGAACCAGGTCGGCAACTCTTTGCCTTGTTGAATCATTGTAATATGGCATATTTGTTACCTCGTTTTATTTATTCCAGATTTCGACCTTTAGGCTAAAGCGGTGTGAAGAGCAGCACTGGCATACTTGGGTTTGAGGATGGCAACGCCAGCGATGAATTGCTCTGTTCCGGCACCATCCAGTTTCGCGGTTATCCAGTCATAACCATCCGTCATGATTGCCGGGTCAATCTCCACCACTATCATCATATCCTCATAAGTGGCGGCGGTTATAGTCAAAGCCGCAGACGTTGTCTCAGTACCGAGAACATCAGCATTTGCCGCCTTGCATATAGCGGAAGTTGCTCTATAAGGGAATGTGATGGCCGCTGTTAATGCTCCATCGGTAGCGCCCTCATAGATAGTCAGGATATTGTCTGCCGTGTTGTCTCCGAACAGGAATATCAGGGTCGCATGAAGATAATTTTTCATGCAGATGGAATCGAATGTCTCCGCGCCTGCGCCTGCATCTTCAGGCTGCTGCAAAGGAACTATTTTGTATTCTTCGCAAAGTCTCATTATTTTTACCTCACTTAATTTATTTACTCTGAATTACCGGGCAGCGATTGCGACATAGGGGCTGGTATAGAAGCTCGAAGAAGTCCTCTTGTAGGGGGTGATCTTCGACTTCAGGGTCGGAGCGCCGTTGCAACGATAAACAAACCTGAAAACGCTCTCATCGGTCAGGAAAGCGACATGGATAGACTCGGCGGCCTGTATTCCAGACTTGTCTATGATTACGTACTGTGTCGGGTCCATCAGGATAATATCGCCCACATCGCCAGGGCCGGATGCCTGTTCAAACGGGATGGCCGGACGCCCGAGAATAGTGCCGCGTTCCGGGTTCCACAGGTTAGCCATGACGCCGCCGGTACCGATGGGGAAGGTTAATAGATAGAGTTGATCTTCGAGTTCCTGATTGTAGAACCAGTAAGCAGATGATCTGCCCATGCACGCCTTCCACATCCCGAGGATATTGGTGGAGGAAACTGTATCAGCTGTCTGGCCAGCATCTTTGGGGACGGAGAGCAG
>CAYGXB010000528.1:0-2222 GCA_964353605.1 uncultured Bacteriovoracaceae bacterium | reverse complement strand
GGGTGAAGGGGTTATCAAAGAGCAATCTTCACCGCTCGCCCCATGATGAAGAGACAGCTAATCTGACAGGAAGAGGGGAAACGGCGCGTATGATCGAGGCTATCCTTTAGGACAATGACGGCGTTCTGGTGGATACGGAATCCCTCTATTTTCGCGCTACGAAGCAGGTATTGGCCTCCGTGGGGGTCGATCTGACGAAGGAAGACTACATCGAACTCATCCTGGTCCAGGGGAGAGGTGCGTGGCATCTGGCGGAAGAAAAGGATGTGCCTCCGGCGGCAATAGAACGATTGCGAGACGAGAGAAACGCCCTCTACAGCAGATATCTGCACGAGGAGAGGGTGCTCATCGCCGGCGTCGAGGAAACCCTCCGGGCTCTCTATGGAAAATACCGGATGGGTATCGTCACCAGTTCCCGGAAAGACCATTTCGACCTTATCCATAAGTTTACGAACATCCTTCGATATTTTGATTTCGTCCTGACCGCCGACAATTACACGCGTTTCAAGCCCGATCCGGAACCCTATCTCAAGGCCCTCGCCAGGACGGGGTGCGACAGGGAGGAATGCCTCGTTGTCGAAGACTCCCTCAGAGGGCTGGAATCGGCAAAGGCGGCCGGGATACGGTGCATTATCGTTCCAAATGCAATGACAAAGGGATGCGATTTTCCCGGGGCGTACAAGGTGCTTGAGCGTGTAACGGACATTGTCTCCGCATTGTTGTAATATTCCCATCGGTCTGCCTGGGGGGCAATAGCTGGCGATTTTCTCCGCCATGCGCACCGAAGGTTTCCCTTCGTGTTTGGGCGAAGCACTCGACAAATGTCTCGCCACCCTGAAGATGCAGGGGGATGGAATTTCGAGATTTCTTGGCCCCACGCATGACGGAAGCATTGCAGTTGGGAGAGAGAGGGCGTAATTGACAGGGTATCGCGGTGTGATATAATAAACGTTCCGGCTTTTGCTCAAGATCAAAACGAGGAGGCGATGCTATGGTAAAGATCGGGATCATCGGAGGCAGCGGACTCAATAACCCTGATATCCTCCAGAACGCGAGCGACTATGAGGTCAACACACTGTACGGGAGGCCTTCTTCACCTTTGAAACAGGGAAAGATCAAGGCTGTCGATGTCGTTCTCCTCGCGCGGCACGGCAGGGCGCATACCATACCGCCCAGCCAGGTCAATTATCGGGCGAACATCCATGCCTTAAAGACAGCCGGCTGCACGCATATCCTGGCGACGACGGCCTGCGGATCCCTGCGGGAAGAGATCGGCCGGGGCGACCTTGTCATCCTGGACCAGTTCATCGATTACACCCGGCACAGGGACATCACCTTCTATGAGCATTTCGAGTCCGAGAACCCGATGCATACCCCCATGGCTGACCCTTTCAACAGCCAGCTGAGACAGATCTTCATTGATACCTGCAGGGATCTCGGTCTGAAGCACCACACCAAGGGAACGGTCATCACCATTGAAGGGCCGCGGTTCTCGACCAGGGCGGAGTCCGTCATGTTCAGGCAGTGGGGGGCGGATGTCATCAACATGTCGATTGCGCCCGAGGCTATCCTCGCTAACGAAGCGGGCATCCCCTATGCGGCGGTGGCTATGAGCACGGATTATGACTGCTGGAAGGAGGACGAGGTTGCCGTTACCTGGGAGGATGTCATGCGGGTGTTCCGGGGAAACGTGGAGAAGGTGACGAATCTCCTTATCCAGGCTATCCCGAAGATAGCCAAGCTTGAGAAAAGAAAGGTCGCGGCTTCCAAGAAGACCCCCTTCAAGTACGAGCATCTCGTCAGGAATGTCCCTGACTTCCCGAAGAAGGGGATCCAGTTCAAGGACATCACTACCCTCATCGTGGATCCTGAGGCCTTGCAGGCGGCCATCAAGCAGATGGCGGACAATTACCGCGATGAGAAGGTCGACATGGTGGTCGGGATCGAGTCACGCGGTTTCATCTTCGGCACGGGAATAGCGCTTGCACTCGGCACCGGTCATGTGGCCGCCCGCAAGCCGGGCAAGCTCCCGGCAAAGACGAGGCGCAAGGAGTATGCGCTCGAGTACGGCACCGATGCAGTGGAGATCCATGCGGATGCCATCGCCCAGGGTATGCGCTGTCTTATCGTGGACGACCTCGTGGCTACCGGCGGGACGATCAAGGCGGTGGCGGAGCTCGTCGAGGAGCTCGGCGGAGAGGTGGTTGGTTTGAGTGTCCTTA
>CAYGXB010000527.1:0-2224 GCA_964353605.1 uncultured Bacteriovoracaceae bacterium | reverse complement strand
GGGCGGACCGATCGCCGTGGTCCAGGACGGCGACGAGATTGCCATCGACATCCCAAGTAGGAAGCTCGAGGTGCACATCTCGGACCAGGAGATCAGTCGCCGGTTCGCTTCCTGGATGCCGATCAGTCGCGAGATTCCTCCCGGATACATGCGCCGGTACGTGAAGATGGTGAGCTCGGCCGCGAAAGGGGCCATCCTGGAGTAGGAGACACTCCGGCAGCGGTCATCCCTCCTTCTTTATGCGGACGTCTCCCCTCTCGTGTACTCCACGAGAGGTTCTTTGCCTTTCATGTTTTTTGTGCTGTCAGAGGAGCATGCAGACCTTTTGCAGGGTATTCACATCGTGTTGGAGTTGAAAGTATAGTCAGAAGGTGGCAAGAGGGGATCAAAGGAATGGCATGTGTGACGGCACTCCCATTATTTTCTGTTTGAAATGCATGCATATTTATGGTACACAATGTATATTATATAAAATATTTCAATGTTATCTTACTTGCATTCTTCATGTGTTCTTACAAAACCTTTTTTGCGTGAGGAGGATATGATGGAAAGAAAAAGCAAGACCATTATCAGGGTTTGTGCATTCATCCTGCCCACAGTAATCGCTCTCATAGGAATTGGTGCCTGTCTTCCTCCCTGTCCTCCGCACACTCCCATGACGCTTCCCGGTTTCATGCTGGGTGAATCTCAGGGCGGCACGAGCGAGGTGCCCCTCGTCGCCGAGCTTCTCGGGCCGGGAAGGTGGATGCGGGGTCAGGTTACCTGGAAACAGGTGGAACCGGAAATTCCCTTAGGAGAACAGCGGCTCACCGTGGCGGAGGTGGATGCCAATCCGGGGATGATCCATGATTATATCTTAAATCATAACTGGTCTGCCTCGGACGACTTCCTTGCAGCGATGAAGGCCTATGAGCTGCAGCCCATCATGGTCGTTGGTCTCGGCAATACCAATGCCCTTCCCAACTTCAATGGAGGTCCGGCTATACCGGATAGGTTGGGTAAGGAGAATTATCTGGGGCATATCTATCTTTATGCCAGGGCTACCATAGAACGCTACAATGGTGACGGCGTGGACGATGCACCTGGTGGTCTTGTAGTGAAATACTGGCAATTGGAGAACGAATTGAACCAGGCCTTTCTCGAGGCCCTGTGGGGATGGAGGTCGCCGAGTTTCCAGGAGGCCCTTGGAAGCGCATGGCAGAGTTGGAGTTTCCTCACCGATCTTCTCCACACCTTATCGCGCGCCGTGCAGATCGAGGATCCCGAAGCATTAACGACGACGAACTTCCATACCGACATCCCGGCTTCGATCAACCAGGGTCTCTTCCTTCCCTCTTGGCAGGAATCCATACGCAGATGGGTATCCTATGTAGACTTTATCACCATCACCGCCCTTCCAAACTATTACCGTGCCTATCCTGTCAAGGGTGAAACCTTGGAGCAAAAGGTCACCGAGGCATCCGAAATGGGATGCAGGAAGCCGGTCGTGGTCATCGAGGCGTGCTATTCCTCAGGGCCTGCCGAGAGGGGGTATAGCGAGGCATATCAGGCCGAGTTCATACAGGAGGCCTACGATGCGTCTGTGCGCGCTGGTGCACAGGGCTTCTTCTTTTTTGGAATCCGGCCAGCGGAGCACCATACCGTTGAGATCACTCAAAAGGATCAGGACCACCTCGCCTATATAGGCGCTCTCTTTGACGAGGGCAACTTTTTAGGATTAGTCTGGTTTGCCTTAAGGAATATGGAATACATACAGGATCATTTCGTGTATGTCCTCTGGTCTGTAGAGCCTTACTGGGGTCTTATCCGTACGGATGGAAGCCATAAGCCAGGCTGGGATGTGTTATATGACATTGCCCATCCGTGAGGAAAGCAGCCATCAGCGGGTCATCGTGAAAGCTCAACGGGTTGTTGCCTAAAGCCGTTAACCCTTAAAATGCAAAATGAAGATTCTTCACTTCGTTCAGAATGACAACCAAAAACAATGCCTTAAGATGTCGCCCTGAGCGCAGCGAAGGGTCTCTTGCATCAAATCTTTGGAGAAAGGCGTTTGAGCAACAGCCCGTAAAGAGTTAAGCAGGGGGACATTTCTAAAGAACTTTGACACTTACATACACGCCTATTGACTTTAGTAATAACAGAAGTATTTTTATGAGATAAATACATTAGCTAGTGTAGTGTATCAATAATGGCTTTACAACGAGAGATTTTTTCAACGATCTCT
>CAYGXB010000526.1:0-2228 GCA_964353605.1 uncultured Bacteriovoracaceae bacterium | reverse complement strand
AACATATTCGAAGCCACCGCCCTTACGAACATCGGCAAACTTACTCAAGGCTTTCTGGGGTGCTTCCAGGAAGCCTGCCTTCATGTTGGGCGGCACGGGCATGAATCCAGCCTCCTTGGTTTCATAAAAGATGCGCAGCGCGTCCCTGATGATCTTCTTCTTCATCTGCAGCTCTTCTGCCGAGTTGGCGGTGACGTTGATGACAGTCATCTGGAAGCCTTGTAGGTAGTCAGGCTTGGGGGCCAGCGCATAATTGATATCTTCGGCAGCTTCCGTGTTGATGACCCGAGTGATGATCTCCGGGGCCAGGTCAATGTCCTCGGTCATAAAAACCATGACATCGTGCAGCTTGGGTCTTGGGTAGAGTTTGATGCCGACCTTGGTGATCACCCCGGTAGTTCCGTTCCAGCCGAGAAACAGCCCTACGAGATCGGGCAGGGGTACCCGCGAGAACCAGGAGGGCACCGTGGAACACGAACCGAGCCTGAGAAGTTCTCCCGTAGGCAGTACCACCTCCAGACCGGTCACCATCTCGGAGTGGAAACCGCCCTGGCTCTGGGAGAGGTGGCCCGAGCCGTGGATGGCGATGTTGCCCGCAATCGTTGCTGAAGGTGGGGCATCAGGGAGTGAATGCTTCAGGGTCGGGTGGTGCTTTCTCAGGTAGGCATCCAACATGCCCTGGGAGGTGCCTGCCTCCACTACGGCATAGTGGCTCGTCTCGTTCACCTCGATAATGCGGTTCATGCGCTTCATGTCAAGCACGATCCCGCCCTTTAAGGGAACCGTGAGGCCGGAGAGGACCAATCCCCCTCCCATGGGCACTATCGGGATCTTCTCCTTCACTGCAAACGCTATAATGGCCTGGACCTCCTGCGCGCTGCCGGGCATGACGACGCAGTCCGGCAGGTGGGGTTCCTGGACCCCCTGGTCGCGCGAATAGATATAGAGCTCTTCACTTGCATCCGAGACGTAATTGCTGCCGACGATTGCCTTTAGCTTAGCCATGATCTCTTGACCGAACATGCGCATCACCCCCCTCAATCGTATTACTGGCCGAGCGCCATGAGACACAGGTCGGACATCATAATGGGAACCATGCCGGCCTTGGTTACCGGCTCAGCCAAGGTCCAGAAACAGAATGGGCAGTTGAAAACACAGAACTGGGCGCCACTGGATTTCATGTCCTCAACGTTCTTAGCCTGGATCTCTTCCACGAGCTCGAACCGCTGAGCAGTCTCGGGAACACCTCCGCAGCACAAAGCGTTGCGGTATTCGTATTTTCTTCCAGGCCGTTCTACGCCGATGAGATTGAAGATATCGTCTACGAAATGGTCCGTCTCCGGACAGAGGCGGTTTGAGCACGGCCTCTGATAGGCAACCTTTGCAGAAAGCGGCCTGATCTCGGACTTCAGCTCGAGGAGCTTATGGTAAATATAATCGAAGAGGTGCACGGGCCTAAACGCCACCTCGATCTCGAAGGCAGAGGCCCATGATGTGAACGTGCCATAGCATTCGTCATGGTAACAGACGAGTTCCTTCACCCCTGATGGTTCCAGGTGATATCGCATGATATTGTCGATTACCTTCGGCAGTCGCTCTCTGATGGTGGAGTTGCGGGCAAAGTGCAGGAACATGAGGTTACAGAATACATCGCTTCCATCTATGGTGGTGGCATGCTCAAAGAGCTTGCCCCTGATGCCGCTCTTCATAATGCTGAAAAAGCACATATCGATCACCGGTTCATTGACCTCTTTTAGTTGGATCTTCCCCCTGGGTCTCATCATGGTGACCTGAGACTTCTCGATGGGTTTAGGGATAGGGTGGATACCGAGCTGCTCCTGCCTTTCCACAATGAGGTAAAAAGGATGATTCCGATATGGGCAGTATTCTTCGCAGGCATAACAGGTCACACACTCCCTGAGGATTCGGGAATCCTCCCCCCGACGGATTTTAGCCTGCTCTTGGCGGGCCTCGTCCAGATCCATCTCAATATACTGGCAGTTCATGATGCAATCGCATGTCGTGCAGGCCTCGCAGAGCTTCGGATCAAAAATCAGTTCATACATAGAGCCTCCTTCAAAGACTACTAAACCAAGGTTTACCCTCGTACAAGTTATTTTATTTCTTGCCAATGCACCCTCTATAGGCATAGCAAGGCTTTCCTTTCATAGAGACCTCCTTTGTGTCGACATCGCAACAATATAAATATAAAGAGGTTCATCATAACT
>CAYGXB010000525.1:0-2235 GCA_964353605.1 uncultured Bacteriovoracaceae bacterium | reverse complement strand
GTAAAACACCTTTTTCATGAAGGATAGACTATCACAGCCAGACCCTGTTGAGCGAGGTGTATCGGGTTGAAAGGTTATATCCCTTCATGTCCTGAGCAAAGAGAGCTTTTGAGGGACACATGTGCAGGCACTTGCCGCAAAAATCTCCGCATATGATGCCGAAGCAGTTATCATGCATGCCCCGGTCATAAGGATGCACCTTGTCGCCCACGAGATCGGTAAAGAAGGTCAGTGGCTGGCCCTGCCCGGCAGGGATGGAGATATCACTGCGGCCCCCACTTCCTTTGATCATGCCGTGCACCCCGTATGAACACCGGATATTATCATGCTCAGCGTAGCGCTTGGTATTGCCTCCGATGGTGCACGACTGGAGCTTGGTCTCGGAAAACGCCTCTGCAGGGCAAATGCGTACGCATTTCGTGTTGCACACCTCGGGCCTGCACAATGCAGGACCGTCGTACATCGGTGTGGGCTCCAGTTCCGCTGAGGTGAGCAGGGTGTTGAAACGTTGCATGCAGCCAAACTCCGGAGTCAAGGCCAGGCCGTTCAGGCCGAAATCGGCGATGCCTGCCGCCACGGCTGCATGCCGATGGGAAAACTCGGCTGTGATTTCTCCAGTAACAATAGTTTGATCGAAGTATTTGGTCATGCTGCTCAGCCAGGTAGGCATGAAGGCCAGGGTTTTGTACCCCTTATATTCCATCAGCTTGGCCATACGGTTGACCATGCGAGAGCCTTCGAGGTTGGTAAGCCCATAGCCGTAGAATAGATAAGGAGCAATGGTCTTATCAGGCCGGTCGTATTCGCCCCATACATCGGCCATGCCCTGGAAAAGATGGAGGCCGATGGAGATCACCGACTTGCATTCAGGCAGGAAATCTGTGGGCCTGTGACCGATTGGAGCATCCTTGAAGCGCTCTACCGGCGCAATGCCAACAAGATCGGCACCCCACTCTAGCAGGGTATTCGCTACCTTTTGGGTCAAAGAATCCATATTCTTCCCTCCTTTTAGTATGTGTGAGTTCTTTTATAGCTTCATGAATTACAGGGTGGCGTTCTCCTCCTCCTGGCCTAAATAAATTCTATTGGGCATAAGCGACGCCTAGCAATATGATCATCAGCTTCCTGTTCCTTTCAGCCTCGGTAAGAACACTGCCGATCGGGACGGCATACGCAGTCTGGACCGGGATCGGCGCTGTGGGGACGGCTATCCTGGGCATCCTGCTGTTTGCCGAGCCACGGGATACGGCACGGATTGTATGCATCCTGCTCATCGTTGTTGGAATCCTGGGTCTGAAGTTCGTTTCCCACCACCCAGGGTAACGCGGCTCGTCCTGGATGCCGCCTTCAAGCACATCTGATCACCTCACAATCCCCCCAGCATCTTCAGGAGTCTGAACATCCGCGACAGCGGTTCCTCGGCTCCCATTGAGGTCAAAAGGGATCAGAGAGTTTGAGGTTTTGATTCTTTGCACATGCCGCTTGGCGGCGGACAGGAAGCTCACCCCGCGCCCAATTTCGTCAAATACGGGGATGTCCAGATCCTCGATCTCCTTGCGCAGCGTCTTCAGGGGCTGATCGAGCCCTACCATCCAGACGACCACCGGCTTGCCGAGTTCCTCCTTGAGGGTTGCAAGCGCCTTCAGGTCTTCCCCCTTCATCCTGGCCGCAAAGATGTGGATAACAACGGAGTCCACGCCCTCGTCGTGCATGAGGGCAGGAATCACCTTTTCATAGACGTGCTGTATGCCATGCTGCTCGATGGCCGGCCACAGGTCTACGGGATTGGAGGGGTCCATCCAGACAGGGAACACCTCCTTCATTGCCGTGAGGGTCTCGGGAGAGAGGCGGGCAAGGGGAAGATCATAGTCATGGAGGAAATCCGCGGTCACGATCCCGGCGCCGCCCGAAAACGTGACCACGGCCGTACCGGCGCTATGAGCAATGCGATGCGTCTTGGAAAATCCACGCACAAAGTCCATGAGCTCATGGAGATCGCAGACCGGAATGACACCCGCCTGCCGGAAGGCATGGCGCATGATGGCGTAGTCGCCGGCCAGGCTTGCCGTGTGGCTCATGGCCGCCTGGGTGCCGTATGGGGTCCTGCCACCCTTGAGCACAATGATGGGCTTATCAGTGGATCGGGCCAGCTCCATAAAGCCTCTGCCATTGGGGATGGATTCCACATAGAGCCCGATGACCCCGGTCGAGGGGTCGCGGATGAGATAGTCGAGG
>CAYGXB010000524.1:0-2247 GCA_964353605.1 uncultured Bacteriovoracaceae bacterium | reverse complement strand
ACCCCCCGAAAATGCCCAATTCCTCGAAAGCCGAAAGTTCCAGATAATCGAAATCGCCAGGCTTTTGAATATCCCGCCGCACATGCTCAAGGATTTAGACCGGGCGACATTCAGTAACATCGAGCATCAGGGGATCGAGTTCGTCACCTACACGATGATGCCCTGGTTCACGCGCTGGCAGCAGACGTGCTACCGCAAGTTGCTCGTCGGCAATGAAAAGTATGTTTTCTTTTTTGAATTTCTGGTCAATGCTCTTCTTCGCGGCGACTCGGCGGCGCGGGCTGATTATTACACCAAGCGATTTTATCTCGGTTCTCTTTCCCCGAATGATATCAGGGAACTGGAAAATGAAAACCCGATTGACGATCCCAATGGCGATAAGTATTTTGTCCAGCAGAACATGATTCCGATAGACATGGCAGGCAAAGTACCACCGACACCGCCACCGGCGCAACCCAAACCAGCCATCGATGACACAGTCCGCAAAATAGCCGACAGGGATAAAACCAACATCCTGAAGGCTTACCGCAAAGACCCGGGCAAATTTGAGACATGGACGGAGGATTATTTTAGAGACTTCCCGGCTTACATGCTCAAAGAAATTGCAGGCGCTAACGGAGGTAAAAATGCCATTACCCAAGCCGAAGAATGATGAAGATAAAAAGGATTTCCTTGACCGCTGTATGGCTGATGAGGTCATGAATACAGAATATCCTGACAATAAACAAAGATACGCGATATGCAACCAAATCTGGACGGACAAGGATAAGGAGAAAAAGAGCATGTCAAACGAAATTGAACGCAGGAGTATTAATTTACTCGAATTAAGGTTGGTGCAGGATGACAACAAGAAACCCAAAATCGAAGGCCATGCGGCCATGTTCGACAAACTGTGGGATGCCGACATGTCCCAGATGCTCGGCTTTCAAGAAAAAGTTGCCCCTGGAGCCTTTGCCAATTCAATACGAAAAGATGATATCCGGGCCTTATTCAATCATGACCCTAACTATGTGCTCGGAAGAAACAAGGCAAAGACCCTCAAACTCAAAGAAGACGACCTCGGGCTCTACATCGAGATCGACCCGCCCGAAACGCAATGGGCGAAAGACTTACAGGAATCCATCCGCCGGGGCGATGTCTCCCAGATGAGTTTCGGGTTTATCGTTCTCAAAGATTCCTGGGTGTATACCAAAGGCAAGGATGCCGTCAGGACGCTGGAGGAAGTCAAACTCATGGATATTTCCCCAGTGACCTTCCCGGCTTATCCCCAGACATCTGTTACCGTCAGGGATTACTTAAAAGCCTTAAAAGAAGCTGAAGACAAGAAGGGCGAAACGGGTGACTTGAAGGGTCAAACGCCAAACCTTGTGAGTCTGAAGTGGAAGATAAGATAGTCGAAATTAATTAAGTGAGGTTAAAAAAATGATTAAGGTTCTCGAATATAGGGCAAAGATCAAAGCTCTCAAGGATGAGGGCAATACCATTCTGTCGAAGGTGGAAACGGAGAAGCGGGCTATGACCGCCGATGAAACCGCCAGATTTAACAGCATCAACACCGAAATAGATGCTGTCGAGTCCAGAATGGACAACTATATCAAGGTCAACCGCATCCCCGACGAGGCACTCAGGGGCGGCACGATTACCCCCACACCAGCCCCTTCACAGGCCAAACCATCCTTCCGGTCAATCGGCGAACAGCTCCAGGCTGTGGCCAACTTTTATACCGGCAGGGGCTCAGATAACCGCCTAGTGGAACTCCGAGCGGCCACCGGGTTAAATGAAGCGGTACCAAGTGCTGGGGGCTTCCTGGTGCAAAACAATCTCGCTGAAACTCTACTTAAGGTTGCCTATGATACTTCGGTAGTTGCCAACAAATGCCGCAAGATTCAGATTGGGGCTACCTCTAACGGCATGAACATGAAGACTATCGATGAGACGAGCAGGGCAACCGGCTCACGCTGGGGTGGCGTTCAGGTCTACTGGGAAGCAGAGGCAGACGCTACGACCAGCAAAAAGCCCAAGTTCGGCAGGTTCGAACTGAATCTGGTGAAAATCATGGGGTTATGTTATGCCACCGATGAAATGCTGCAAGATGCCGCACAGCTCGGCGCTATCATAACCCAGGCGTTCTCGGAGGAAATCGGCTTTAAACTCTCTGATGGCGTCATTCGCGGGACTGGCGCTGGTCAGATGCTTGGCGTCCTCGAAAGCGACGCCCTGCTCTCCGTCCCCAAAGATGCTGGCCAG
>CAYGXB010000523.1:0-2254 GCA_964353605.1 uncultured Bacteriovoracaceae bacterium | reverse complement strand
TATCGTGTTGGTGTTTTCGACCGAAGAATAGCCCTCGCATGGCAATATACCCGTGTAACATTGAACGCAAACCATGGCATAGGGGATACAAACAGAAGTGTGGTCGGCCTTCTGTAGTTTATACGCTCTCCGGCACTTTTGGAATTACAAATTCCCTGTTCAGGCTATATATCCTGGTTCTAATGTCGTCCACCGTATGACCCCAAGCATAGCAAGCGGGAGCTTAATGCTCCCGCCTTTCTTTCTCCAAATGCTACTTGAAGAGAAGACGAAAGGTTACCTGTAAACAATTCCTTCAACAGCTATGATAAGTTGGTCAACAATCTCTACTTCGTCTTCCGTTAAGGCATCTCGTTTAACGCCATTAAGATCTTTCAGTGCATCAAGCAGTTTTGCCCAATCGTCAGTTAAGCCCATGGGTAATGGCCATGCCCTCAGAATGATCCCCAAGGCAGCTAGATTTCGTCTTTCGCACCAATCATCGATCAGTATATTGACGGTCTGACTAATTTCTTTATCATCTTTTTTGGTTACCAATCTTTTCTCACCCTTCCAGTTGCCAAGGTTTGGTATGGAACACTTTCCATTTCATTTCTTAAACGATGTATGTCTAAGAATGACGATTGTTATGCACAATAAAGCTCCGAGGATACTTATCGGCCACCTGAACCAAGGATAACCTCCTCCTGCCAGTAGCCATATGAGAATTAAAGCTCCAACGATAACGGCATAGATGGTGATAAGAACTGTGAATATTATCTTCTGTTAAAGCGCACCCGATTTCCTTGGACACTGAATAAGGATAACCTTATGTCCAAGGAGGTGGGAAGATGCCGGATGCTGGAAGCGACAGGGAGACATCGAAGGATAAGCAGTCGGAATCCAGGCTGGGCGAGGTAACCCCCATAGCTGGGGGACTGCACCAAGGCCCGGTAGGCCCGAAGGGCCGCTGGAGCAAGAAGAGGAAGGCGGAGGTGGTCATCCGCATACTCAGGGGTGAACCGCTGGATTCCCTCTCACGTGAGCTGGGGGTGGAGATCTACCTCTTGGAGGAGTGGCGGGACAAGGCCCTGGCGTCCATGGAGGCGGGGCTCACCAGAAGAGAGGGCGACCCCATCCAGGAGCAGCTCGACCAGGCGATGAAGAAGATCGGCGAGCTCTCGATGGAGAACGAGCTGCTGCGCAAGCGCTGTGAGGCCAAGGAGTCTTTACGGCAAAGGAGGCCGCGGAGATGAGCGCCCGTACATCCCCCTCGACCGGGAAGCCGTACGGCGTTCTGCGCACCTGCGCCGCCTGGGGCATACCGCGCTCCTCCTTCTACTCAAAGACATGCCCCGGATCCTGCCCGGACGATGAAACGCCTGTGCCGCCGAAGGCAAAGACCGGCCCCAAGACTGAGCTATCCGATCAAGAGCTTCTCTCCCTCATCCGGGAGGACCTGGCCGCATCCTCCTTCACCGGCGAGGGCCACCGCAAGGTATGGGCGCGCCTGCGCTTCCGCCGCGGCATCCCGGTATCGAGAAAGCGGGTGCTGCGCATCATGCGCGAGGCGAACCTGCTCTCTCCCCACCGCGTGCCCCAGAAGCCGCCATACGCGCATACAGGAAGGATCACAACCGACTGTCCCGGAGAGATGTGGGGAACCGACGGCGCCCGGGTGTTCACCACCGGTGACGGCTGGGGATGGATATTCGCCTGCGTGGAGCACTGGAACTCGGAGGTTATGGGCCACCACGTCACCAAGCGCGGTGACCGCTTCGCCGCCCTGGAGCCGGTGGCCCAGGGGATCCTAGCAGAATTCGGGTCGGTGGAGGCGGGAGCGGCCCGCGGGCTCAGCCTGCGCATTGACCACGGCAGCCAGTATCTCTCGAATCATTTCCAGAAGCAGATCAAGGCCTGGGGGATCGCCCCCAGTTTCGCCTTTTTGGAGCAGCCCCAGACCAACGGGGTGGCGGAGAGGTTCTTCCGCACCCTGAAGGAGCAGGTCATCTACGGCAGGGTATACGAGAACCTCGAGGAGGTAAGGTGGGCGGTATCGGAGTTCGTGGAGCTCTATAACAACCAGTGGCTCATCGAGAAGAACGGATACCTAAGCCCCGCAGACGCAAGGAGAGCTTACTACGAGAGCGAGGCGGCATGAGCTATAATCGGCGGCGTGACTTAATCCTAAGTTATGTCCAGGGAACCGGGGCCGCCACAAAGTCACCTATTTAGGACAAGACGGTCAGCTGTCTTTATTACAAAAAGAAACGTT
>CAYGXB010000522.1:0-2254 GCA_964353605.1 uncultured Bacteriovoracaceae bacterium | reverse complement strand
TGCTTTGATTTTATAAAGATTGGGTTTTGAGCAACAGCCCGTCAAGACTCGCCATCGAGAGGCTGACGTATAGAGAATTTCACCTCATTCCAGCATCTTCAGGAGGGACAAAGATCAGGCGTAGCCATGCCTCCGGAACCAGGCGATGGAGTCTGAGAGCGATTGTTCGATCGGGGTGCAGGTGAGCCCGAGTTCCTCCCGCGCTTTCGTGGTGTCGAAGAACAGATGCTGGGAGGCATAGGCCACATTGGCCGGGGTCGAGAGCGGCGGCTTGTGGCTCACTGTATCCGACCACCACGTGAGGACGCGCGTCCCGAGTTTCAGGCCCGGGAGGTGGATCTTCGGCAGAATGATTTCCCAGATCCCCGCCGCTTTGTACACGCGCCGCATGAACTCCTGCATGGTCACGTTGAGGTTGCCGAGGATGTAGAGCTGGCCGGACCTGCCCTTCTGGGCGGCGAGCACATGCCCCTTGGCCACATCGCGCACATCGACGATATTCAAGCCTCCCTCGAAATAAAACCGGTTCCACCCTTTCAGGATATCGACGATGATCTGGCCCGTCGGGGTGGGGGCGCTGTCGTTCGGTCCAAAGGGGAAGGCAGGGTTGACCACGACCAGGTCGAGGCCGTTGCGGGCGAAGCCCAGGGCCTCCTGCTGGGAGATGTACTTGGTGAGGACATAGTGATCGCCGAGGGTATACTGGTTGAACGGAGTGTCCTCGTTGGAAAGGGTCTTGCCTGGAGCGACGCCGATGGCGGCGATGGAGCTCGTGTAGACCACCCGCCCTACGCCGGCCTTGAGGGCCGCCCACAGCACGTTCCGGGAACCCTGGATGTTCACCTCGTAAATCCTGCTCCAATCCTTCATCCAGATGGCGTAGATGGCGGCGAGGTGGAAGAGGGTGTCCACGCCCTGCATGGCCTTTTCCACCGCCCCCTGATCGAGGACATCACCGATGACCTGCTCGCAGTCAAGCCCTTTGATATTCTGTGTGTTTTCCCCCGGGCGAATCATGGCCCTTACCTCCACGCCTGCATCCAGCAATTCCCTGACCACATGCGAGCCGATGAAGCCCGCCGCACCGGTAACCAGCGCCTTTTTCATAGCCTCCTCCTTTCATTGGCGATACGGAAGCGATCACTCCACACGCATGCACATTTCACTGCTATTCCCCCTATTATAATACGCTTTCGCCTAATCGCAAGATGTTTACGATCTTTGTAGAAAAGCTCACCCCCCCCTTGGCCCCCCTGAAGATTCAGAGGGGATGGGGGTCTGATCTTTTATTATTCAAGCCGCATCTAAGCCTTCGAACCTGCCCGGGATATGCCACCTGCAGAACGGGCATGCATTCGCGCTGAGTTTCGATTGCACGAGGTCATAGTCGAAGCGCTCGATGAGGATCTGCTTGCAGGAAGGGCAATACGTATGGTTGGCCGGATGCCCGGGGATATTGCCGATATACACGTAAGTAAGCCCCTCCTTGATTCCGGTCTCGCGGAGCATCTCCAGGGTCTCGCGCGGTGTGGGCGCAACATCTTTCATCCGCCAGTGCGGGAAGAACCGCGTGAGATGCCAGGGCGTACCGGGTCCCAGCTCGCTCACGATCCACTGCGCCAGATCGCGCATCATGCCCGGGTCATCGTTGATGCCCGGAATGACGTTGGTCACGATCTCCACATGCATATTCCAGTGCGACTTGGCCCGCCTCGCCACCTCCAGGATGCCCTCCCAGTTATCGATATGTGCGATTTTCTGGTAGGCCCTTTTCTCGAAGGCCTTGATATCGACCCGAAAAACATCCAGGTGGGGGCCGATCGTATCAAGGGCCTCCATGGTCATGAACCCGTTGGTGACATAATTGGTGTAGAGCCCGAAGGCCTTGGCAGCCTTGGCCCCATCGAGGGTATACTCGAACCAGAGCGTGGGTTCGTTGTACGTCCAGGAGATCCCCTCGCACCCTTTCTCCATGGCGATGCGCACGGAATCTTCGGGGGATACGTAGTGTGCCGGAGACGCGGAACCCTCGGCGAGGGCGAACGAGATCTCGTAGTTCTGGCAACCATCGCAAAGGAAGTTGCACCCGAGCGATCCGAGGCTGTAGGCACGGCTCCCGGGCAGATAGTGATGCACCGGCTTGACCTCGATCGGTGCCACCAGAGAGGTCGATACCTGCCCGTAGGTGAGGCTGTACAGGACCCCGTCCCGGTTCACCCGCGTCCGGCAGTATCCGAGATCACCTTCAGCAATC
>CAYGXB010000521.1:0-2258 GCA_964353605.1 uncultured Bacteriovoracaceae bacterium | reverse complement strand
AGACGGTGAACGCCGTGCCGATTGCAACGCACACGAGATAAAAAACGGCCACGACCGAGGCGCGGATCCTCGGCAGAGTCACGCCCCCGTAATAGAGGATGGCGCCAATAAACAGGATAACGTTGGCCGTCATCAGGGCCGCCAGGTCGCCAAACTCGCTCAGCGGCTGTCCTAAAATAAACTGCCTCCAGAGGACATCAAGCCATAGCGCGGCAATGGTCACCAGGTAAAGCCTTGTGCAGATCTTGCGCGTGGTGGTGACGTTGCGCTCGTCAATTTGAAGCCTTGGCCCTTTCATTGCCATCTTCCTCCCAGAACAACTGGTCCAGCGTTCTACCTGATGCCTGCGCAATCCGGATGCACAGTTTCAGCGTAGGATTGTAGTCGCCCTTTTCGATCAACCCGATGGTCTGGCGGGTTGCCCCGACCCGGTCAGCCAAATCCTGCTGCGACCACCCCTTTTCGACGCGTGCCACCTTCATTCTGATGTTTACCGCCATACTCCCATCTCCTGGGGCAAGCGTAGCCACAGCTCCATATTATGTCAAACAAAAATTGCAATATGACCTATTTATATGTCCGAAGATAGAACAGCCTCTCATGCGCCTGGGGCGCAGCCTGTGGCGCATTAAAATCACCTTCGGCGGGGCGATTCATGGTGTAGGAATGGTGTGCCGAGCCCGTCAATCTTGCTGATTTCTGAACCGGCACGAAGCACGATCCGTGGCGAAGGGCTTTAGCCCGTCAACACTCCAAGCAAGATACCCTAAACGGACGGGCTAAAGCCCTTCGCCACGAAACCCAGTTCCCTGAGCACTCCCTGATAGTCTTATTTTCGAAGCAGGGGAAAGCGAGGACATGCCAATTTTCCACTCTGTCCTTCCAAAGGGAGGCGTGGAAACAGGAATGTCCGCGGCGCGTCCGCCTGCCGGATTGTTGCAGGCATCCTCACGCGAACCGGAGTCCTGTGGCCGGGGTGGAGAAATAGATTTGACTTTGAACTCCTGGGTCGCCTCATTCCAGCGCAATTGAAGACAGTCGGGACAGGCATCGGATGGCAGGTTGATGCGCAGCATGTCCGGCTGCCATCCTGTAACCATTCTCGCCGCCATCCTGGCCATCCAGGGATTCATCGGAAAATCCACGAGCAGCAATGGGCCCGGCGGAAGCAGGCGCAGCTGTTCCAGCAAGCGGTTGGTAGGTGCTGCCCGGCGTTCGAATTGCGGATCCTTGACATACCATTGATAGCCGATGTTGATCAGGATAAAGGCCGCGATCAGCGCCTGCCGCAGCCGTCTCCTGTCCAGTTGCTCCAACAGGACTGCTGCCGCCCACGCCAGACCCATCGATGCAATATATTGGTGCCGGCTGGGAATGTGGTTCTGATAGGTTAGAAAGATGAAGGGGGACAATCCAACGGTCATCCAGATCAGGCCGCCTGCGAGTTCCCCTGGCAGTCGCCTCCTTTGCGCTGCCAGGTAGCAGAGAATTGCGACGTAGAGCCATGGGAACATCAGTCTGTGCAAGGTGATCCCCAGAACAAGCAGACCCCGGGGTCCGAAAGCATAGTACCCATCGGCGAGCATGTAGTTCGAGGAAGTGGTCACAGCGAAAACAACCAGAAAGAGCAGGAGCGGCATCAGGAGGTAAAGGTACTCTTTGCGTAATGTCAGCTTTCGCCGTGCTATAAACTCCAGCAAGGGTACGAGCAGTATGACGACCACTGCAGATTCTTTCGAGAAGAGACCTGCCAGGTAAAACAGGGAGCTCCACAGGAACTTTTCCTTCAACCAGAAGAGCAGGGCCGCCAGGACACAGAATCCTGCCAGCGCATCGGCGAGGGCTGCCATCCACTTGATGGCTTCCTGCGGATTCTGGAATACTGCGAAAAGGACTGCCGCCAGTACCGCCACACGCCGGGAGCCGGACAGGCGTTCGAGAAGCCTCCAGAGGAGCACGGTATTGAGAACATGCAACAGGATACTGAAAGCGTAGAAGAATTCGGGACGGTATCCGAATACCCCTTTCAGGATTCTGAAAACGGCATAACCGGTGATGCGAAAAACATCGGGAACCATGCGAAAGAAGAAGAGAAAATCCTCCTCCCATTGTTCCACCCACTCCAGCATGATGAAATCATCGGAAATGAAACCATTGTTGAACGTCGGAGCATATGCGATCAGGATCAATCCGAACAGCAGCAGGGCGATGTGCCAGGCATTGTATTCCGGCTTGAGCCCCTCCCAGAGCAGGCGGGG
>CAYGXB010000520.1:0-2259 GCA_964353605.1 uncultured Bacteriovoracaceae bacterium | reverse complement strand
CAGCCCCCCTGAATCTTCAAGAGGGCTAGACATCCACCGGGGCATACCGGACGGCTCGTTTCACTCGCTGACCGGTATGCCCCGGTGGATCCTTGGCCACCCTTGAGACCAAGGGGGCAGGGGGATTCAGATTTTAAAGCTACTCATGACTGAAGCATTGCGGATAAGGAGCGGGTATGGGAAAGAAGAAGGTCGTTTTGGCGTATTCCGGGGGATTAGACACCTCGGTGATCCTGAAATGGCTCCAAGAAGAGCTCGGCTTCGACGTCATCTGCTACTGTGCCGACTTGGGCCAAGCCGAGGAGCTGGATGGTCTCAAGGAGAAGGCCAGGCAGACAGGGGCCAAGAAGATCTATATCGAGGATCTGCGCGAGGAGTTCGTCCGGGACTATGTCTTCCCCGCCTTCCGGGCGGACGTGGCTTATGAGGGCCTCTACCTCCTCGGGACCGCGCTCGCCCGTCCGCTCATCGCCAAACGCGTAGTCGAGATCGCGCGCAAGGAGGATGCGGAAGCGGTCGCTCATGGAGCAACGGGCAAAGGCAATGATCAGGTGCGCTTCGAGCTTACCTTCTGGGCGTTGCAGCCGAACATCAAGGTGATCGCGCCCTGGAAAATGAACGAGTGGAAACTCCGTTCACGGGAGAAGATGATCGACTATGCCAAGGAGCATGGCATACCGGTCCCGGCGACAAAGAAAAAGCCCTATAGCATGGACAGGAACCTCCTCCACATCAGCTATGAGGGCGGCATCCTCGAAGACCCTTGGAAGGAGCCTGAAGAGGATATGTTCATCCTCACTCGCTCGCCGGAAAAAGCGCCTGATAAACCGACCAATGTGGTGATCTCCTTCGAGGACGGGAACCCGGTGGCGATAGGCGGCAAACGTATGAGCCCCGACACGCTTCTGGCGAAGCTGAATGAGCTCGGCGGTCGCAACGGCATCGGCCGTGTGGACATCGTTGAAAACCGCTATGTGGGCATGAAGTCCCGCGGTGTGTACGAGACTCCGGGCGGGACCATTCTCAAGACTGCACACCGGGGGATCGAGCAGATTACTCTGGACAGGGAGCTCATGCACCTCAGAGACGAGCTCATGCCGCGCTACGCGACGTTGATCTATTACGGCTACTGGTTCGCCCCTGAACGCGAAGCCCTCCAGAAGCTTATTGACGATTCTCAGAAGGGGGTTACCGGCGATGTTAGGGTCAAGCTCTACAAGGGCAATTGCGTCGTGACGGGGAGGAGATCGAAATGCTCCCTGTACCGGCCTGAACTCGCCACCTTCGGCGAAGACGAGGTCTATGACCAGAAGGATGCGAAGGGCTTCATCCGCCTGAGCGCCTTGAGACTTCGGATGAGGGCAATGCGGAACAATGACTGATAAACCTTGGTCGGGCAGGTTCCAGGAAGGGGTCGATAAAAAAGTTGAAGCCTTCACCGAGAGCGTGAGTATCGACCATCGGCTCTATCGGCAGGATATCGAGGGGAGCATCGCTCATGCGCGGATGCTCGCCGCAGTCGGCATCCTCACCCCAAAGGAGGCGGAGACGATTGTCCAGGGTCTTTTCTCCATACGGAAAGACATCGACGCGGGCACCTTCGTTTTCGACCCCGCCCTCGAAGACGTCCACATGAACATCGAGGTCGAGCTCACGAAGAGGATCGGCGAGGCGGGGAAGAAGCTCCATACGGCGCGGAGCAGGAACGATCAGGTGTCTACCGATTTGCGATTGTATGTCAGGCATGTGCTTACTCAGATCCTCCGTTTACTCCGGGATTTCATGAAGACCATCGTGGACAAGGCCTCCGAACAAGCGGATACCATCATCCCCGGCATGACCCACCTCCAGTTCGCCCAGCCCGTGTCCTTTGGCCACCACCTGCTCGCCTACTTCGAGATGTTCTTACGGGATTATCAGAGAATCGATGACGCTCTTGAGCGACTCAATGTCTCGCCTCTGGGGAGCGCCGCTCTGGCCGGGACGCCGCATCCCATCGACCGGTTCCGGACGGCGAAAGAGCTCGGCTTTGCCTCCCCGTGCCGGAACTCCATGGACGGCGTGAGCGACCGGGACTTCGCGATCGAGGCCGTATTCGCCGTGAGCCTCGTGATGATGCACTTGAGCAGGCTCTGTGAGGAGATCATCATCTGGAATTCACAGGGGTATGCCCTTGTCGATCTACCGGACAGCTACACGACCGGCAGCTCCATCATGCCGCAGAAGAAGAACCCGGATGTGGCCGAACTCGTCAGAGGC
>CAYGXB010000519.1:0-2266 GCA_964353605.1 uncultured Bacteriovoracaceae bacterium | reverse complement strand
TATCGTGATTGAACGTGCCGCCAACAAGGTGAAGGTCGTGATCCATACCGGCAGGCCGGGACTCGTCATCGGGAGAAAGGGGCAGGGCACAGAGCAGCTCAAGAATAACTTGGCTTCCTTCGTGAATAAGGAGATCATGCTGGAAATCAAGGAGGTCAGGAGACCAGAAGCCGATGCCCAGATCGTGGCGGAAGGGATAGCGAGTCAGCTCGAGCGGCGTGTTGCTTACCGCAGAGCCATGAAGAAGGCGGTGAGCCAGTCACTCCGCTTAGGTGCCCAGGGGATCAAGGTGGCCTGCTCGGGGAGGCTGGCCGGTGCCGAGATCGCCCGCCGTGAGTGGTATCGGGAAGGCAGAGTCCCCCTCCAAACGCTCAGAGCTGATATTGATTACGGTTTTGCCCAGGCATATACGATCTATGGCGTCATCGGCGTCAAGGTTTGGGTCTATCACGGTGACATCATGAAGGTCAAGGAAGAGACGACTGCATGAGGGAGATCGAGCTATGTTGATGCCAAACAAGGTGAAGTACCGGAAGCAACAACGCGGGCGCATGAAAGGTAGTCCAGAGAAGGGGTCCCGCGTGGTGTTTGGAAGCTATGGCCTGCAGGCGCTTGAACCGCATTGGATCACGGCTCGTCAGATCGAAGCAGCGCGAATCGCTATCACGCGGTATGTGCGGCGCGGGGGGAAGACCTGGATCAGGATCTTTCCCGACAAGCCTATCACCAAGAAGCCGGCCGAGACTAGGATGGGAAAGGGAAAGGGCTCGCCCGAGGAATGGGTCGCCGTCGTGAAGCCGGGCAGGATAATGTTCGAGATCGAGGGGGTCACCCTGGAGCAGGCAAAGGAAGCCTTCCGCCTCGCCTCGCATAAGCTGCCCATCAGGACACGCTTCGCGATAAAGGAGGGGCTGCATGAAGGCGAGTAAGATCAGGGAGAAGACCGCGCAAGAAATGATCCAGATGCGGGAGAAGATGAAGAAGGATCTCATGGATGCGCGCTTCAAGAACGCCATGGGCCAGCTTAGTGATAAAAGCGTCTTGGTCAAACTGCGTCGTGATGTGGCACGGATCAACACGATCATCAGGGAGATGCAGTGATGGAAAAGGTACGCAAGATGGAGCTTGAGGGGGTTGTTACCAGCGATAAGATGGACAAGAGTGTCGTGGTCACCATTGAGCGGCTGGAAAAGCACCCCGTGTTCAAGAAATATATTCGCAGGCGCAAAAAGTTCAAGGCCCATGACGAAAAGAACGCCTGCCAAGTGGGCGACAAGGTCCGGATCAGGGAGTGCCGGCCGATCAGCAAGGTCAAGTGCTGGAGGGTCGTTGCTATCGTCGAGAGACAGGATTAGCGGAGGCTTGGTATGATTCAGCAGCAGACAAGATTGAAGGTGGCCGACAACTCCGGGGCGAAGGAGGTAATGTGCATAAAGGTCCTCGGCGGCACGAAACGCCGATACGCGTCTTTGGGGGATATCATCGTCGTCAGTATCAAGGAAGCCATGCCCAACTCCAAGGTCAAACGGGGCGACGTGTATAAAGCGGTCGTCGTGCGGGCCAAGAGAAGATTCAAGCGTTCGGACGGAAGCTGCATTCGGTTCTACGAGAACTCCGCCGTGATCCTCAACAACCAACTGGAGCCGATCGGAACCCGTATCTTCGGGCCCGTCGCCAGGGAACTGCGGGCGAAGAGATTCATGAAGATCGTCTCGCTGGCGCCGGAAGTGCTGTAGGAGAACCTGAAATGCCCAAACATGAAAGCATGAGACTGAAGAAGGGAGATACCGTGGTCGTCCTTACCGGCAAGAGTAACGGCAAACAGGGGAAGATCATCAAGATCCAATCGAAGAAAGACAGGGTGTTCGTGGAGCGCGTGAACATGATCAAGCGGCACCAGCGGCCAAGCAAGTCCAATCAGGGCGGGATCGTGGAAAAGGAAGCCTCCATCCATATCTCCAATGTGGCCCTGCTTTGTCCCAAATGCGCTAAAGGCGTACGGGTGGGATACCGGTTCCATGATGACGGCCACAAGGTACGGGTATGCAAGCACTGTGGTGAAGAGCTCGAGGCGTGAGGTTAAAATGGTGAGGCTGAGAGATTACTACAAGCAAGAGATCGTCCCCGGTCTCATGAAGGAATTCGGATATAAGAACATCCATCAGGTCCCCAAACTTGAGAAGATCGTCATTAACATGGGCCTGGGTGAAGCAGTGCAGGACATCAAGATCATCGACAAGGCCGCGGAGGAAATAGCCATGGTTTC
>CAYGXB010000518.1:0-2268 GCA_964353605.1 uncultured Bacteriovoracaceae bacterium | reverse complement strand
AAGGAAGGCGTATCGAACGGACCTGGTGGAAAAGAATATCTCAGAGCTGGCTTCCGCCGAGCACAGTGTTGTGGCACCTGTGGGGCCGTTCGGGATAACCACGATTCGTATTCAGGCTGGTTAGGGATTTTGCAGTTGCATTTCTGACGGTATCTGCTATATATTGACGGCGACCGATGAAAAATGAGGCGATGGAACCGAAGAACATGATGAACTGGTTGCCCCTCGAAGGAGCGGCAGAATACCGGTATTTCTAAAACCACAATGAATAGGCTCATAACCATCGCATTAACCCTGACGCTTTGGGTTTGCGCCCTCACCGCCGGTTATGCGAGCCGTTATGTGTAAGAGAATAAAGGAGACAAATGGAGAAGTTGACATTCATTGAGCTGGCAAAGCGAATTCTTGAAGAGGAAAGGAAACCATTATCTGCAACTGATATTTGGGAGATTGCGAAAACAAAGGGATATGATGATCTTCTGCACAGTCAGGGAAAAACACCATGGGCAACATTGGGAGCGCAGCTTTATTGTAATGTAAGAGATCGAAAGGACAGCCCTTTTATCAAAATAGGAACGAGGCCGAAACTTTTTCATTTAAAAAAACTTGCTAATGATGATGAGTCAAAATTGATTGAACAAGCACAAGATGAAAATGTCATCCTTGGAAAACAGCCTGAATATTTAGAAAAAGACCTTCACCCCTTCTTGACATATTATGCAAATTATTATCTCAAGGCATACACAAAGACTATTCAACATTCAAAGTCGGCTAAAAAGGAATTTGGAGAATGGATTCATCCAGATATGGTCGGTTGCTATTTCCCGATTGATGACTGGAAGCCTGAGGTGGTTGAATTCGGTGCGGCGATTGGAAGGATGGCAATAAAGCTATTTTCTTTTGAAATCAAGAGAGAACTAACATTCGGAAATTTACGAGAATCATTCTTTCAAACTGTCTCTAATTCATCATGGGCACATGAAGGATACTTGGTCGCAGCCGAAATATCTGTAGATGAAGATTTTCAAACAGAACTAAGGAGACTGTCAACTTCTTTCGGAATTGGTCTAATCAAAATCAGTATAGAAGAACCAGACTCGGCAGAAATATTATTTCCAGCGAGAACAAGTGAAAATCTTGATTGGGATACAATAAATAAATTGACAATGAATCCTGATTTCAAAGATTTTCTGAAGAGAATAAGAATTGATATATCGAGCAAAGAAATACGAAAAGAAAAATATGATAAAGTCTGTAATCGAGATGAACTGGTAAAAATAATCAAGAAGAACACATAACAAATAAATCCAGCGGACGGTGCACCCACCGCCGCTGAGCTTGGTCGCTACCACTATCCCTTCCGGTGATACTTGTGTAGAAATCCTTCGACCCTTCGATTGTCCTCAGGGCAGGCTTCGCTCAGGACGAGTTCCTCGACGAACCGGCAGCCGGCATGACAGGACGGCTTGAAACGGGAGGTTAGAATGAATAGGAGAGCATTGGCCCGTTTATTGGTTGTGTTGACAGTAGCTTCTTCGTTGTCGTGCAGGACGGGGGAGTATTCGGCGGGACGCGACGGCGAGTGGCTGGCGAAGGGTTATCGGTATGATAAGAACGGCTGGATTTATCTCCACATAGAGGGAGGGCCTTTCGAGAGGGGATTTCAAAGGGGGTATCTGACGGCGAATGAGATTGAGGAATTCCTCAGGACATTGGCTTATACACAGGAATTTGAGACGGCGAAGAAACTTGATTTCTTTGTTGAAGCGGCGAGCAGGCAGTTCAAGAACAAAATCCCTAAGGAATATGTTGAGGAGATGAGGGGGATGGTGGCGGGGATGGAGAAAGCCGGCAAGAAGGTGACATACGAAGAGATGCTCTTTATGAACGGGTTTATAGATATTCTGTGGTACTGGTGGCCTGCGGCGAAGGAGAAGGATCGGCCTGGGTGCAGCGCTTTTGTCGCAGCGGGCGATGCGACTGCCGACGGGAAGATAGTGATGGCGCATAATTCGTGGATTGGTTATCCGGCGGGCCGGTTCTGCAATATCATTGTGGATATTGTTCCGGAGAGCGGGCATCGAATTCTGATGCAGTCCTGGGGGCCTTGCCTGTACAGCGCGACTGATTTTTTTATTACGGGCGCGGGGCTGGTGGGTGCGGAGACGACTATCGGGAGCTTCGAGGGGTATGATCGCAAGGGGGTTCCGGTTTTCGTCCGGGCGAGGAAGGCGATGCAGTACGCCGAGAGCATCGATGAGTGGGCAC
>CAYGXB010000517.1:0-2268 GCA_964353605.1 uncultured Bacteriovoracaceae bacterium | reverse complement strand
AGGGCATCCAGTACGGGGTGAGCGAAGACCCCCGCGGCTGGATGACCTCGCTCTAGCCGAACTTGAGCAAGACTGCTCGTAATTCCTTACGCAGCAAGGAGCGGCTCCGGTTTTCGTGACTACACCGCAGGATCAAGGACGTGCCGCTGAGGCGGAAGCGGCCGCAGGTCCAGCCCCAGGGTTCTATAGATCTCCTTCTGAGCCGGGGTCGGATTGGTTGCCGTTCGCCTTTGATGCAGACGCCCGTGGGAATCCCGAAAGCGGATGTTGAGCAGACGGTGAGTCTCAAGCTCACCCCGAATTGTTGGCCAGGAGCGGTGGTCACTGGCGGCCAACAGCATCTGCTCCACAGCATGCAGGAGATGGTAGGCGAGGATCGAGACGAAGATATGTCCCTCCACGCGATGTTCCCGCTGATGGTGATTGGGGCGCACCCCCAGTGAGCTTTTCAGATAGCGGAAGGATCGTTCAACGCGGTTGAGCATGGTATACAGGCTCCATAGCGCTTGCTCATCAAGGTCGGTGCGGTCGGTCTTCAGAGTATAGCAGCCGTCCAGCAGCTCTGCCTGGTGAAGCTTCTCCTGGTCGATGTTCCAGGAAAGCCTCGCTCCACCCTTGTAGCGGCGTAGGGTGAGGTGGAAAAACCGAGCGGCCCGCTTGTTGCGCTCTTCGAGCTTTCCGATCCTGCGCTGGATCTTTTTCTCATCCTTGAGTTTGCCGTTCTTCAATTGCTTGGCAAGCTGCTCCACGCCGCCCTGCATTCGCTTGAGGAACCGTTCGCGAATCCCTCGATCCTTCTGCACTCGCAACGGGCTTCTGACAAACAGATACACTTCCTCTTGCGTGCGCCGCATGCACGCCTCTACTCCGGGATGGTCCCGACTGGCTGCCTCGATGTGACGGAACTGGTTGGCCTGCAGCACGCCGATCCACTGCTCCCGTTCCTTGCCGGCAACCCCCACCAGGTAGTGATAACCTGCCTGCTTGAGGAGCTGGACATTCTCTGCGGTGGCGATGCCCCGATCCATGACCACCGTGGGGGCCTGCTCGGGCTTGCCCACCCGTCGTTCAAGTCCCTCCAACATGTTTTCAAGAGTTGTCTTGTCAGTCTTGTTGCCTTCGTAGATTTCGCTTGCCTTGGGGAAGCCCGCCTCGTCGAGCACCATCCCCACCACCACCTGCTTGCAGTCGCCCCGCTTATCCCGAGAGTAACCGCGCTTGGCCTTGGGATTGGATGCACAGAGGCCTTCGAAATACGTGGAGCTCAGATCATAGAGGATGAAGCACTGCTGCAGGTCGAACAGCGTGCGTTCCCTGCCAGTCAGCATCGATTCTATTTTCTCCCGCTTCTCCCACAACTGGTCACTGACCCGATACAGCGCATCCTTATTGACATAGGAAAGCCCCTCGCGAAGCAGAGCGGTCAGGCCAGTACGGGAAACCCAGGCGGCCGTGGCCAGCTCGCTGGCAGGAGCAACCAGTCGTGCGATGACCTGCACACACGCCAGCCGACAACGCCGTTCCGAGAACCCGCACCCCGTGAGGATCTCCTCCAGCCCCAGCTTCTTCCACAACTCGACCCCCACGTATGCCGGACCCAACAGCAGCGCCTCACTGAGCTGAATGCTGCCCGTATCGATGCTGATCTGTTCCCCTTCTTTCCCTTGGCGGCCGTGCTTCTCGCTGACCAGCGCGGCGATCCGTTCTGCCTCTCCTTCAAGAGAGGCGGAGGCTTGAGGAAGCAAACGGATGGTGCCGCCGAGATTCTGATCGATGAGCCGTCCCAGGAGCTTGATCTGTTCTGGGTCTACGTTGGCCAGACTCCCCAAGGAGAGCAGCACCTGGTGGCGAGGTCCTTTGGGAGTGCGAACGGTGTTGACCAGGTTGTAGTAGGTGTAGGTCTTGCCCTGCTGGTGCTTGCGTGCCGGCATGATGAACATGAGGGGAGTGTAGCAGGGAAAGGGAGAGGTGTCAAGCCTAATCTATAGCTATTCGTGACTACATGCCTAAATCTGTATTTCTCAAAAAACGATGTGCTTACCAGGCAAAGAGATACACGCCCGGCCGCTCAAGAAATAGGCTAAAAAAATTGCCTGGGGGCCTATTTTTGCTCAAGTTCGGCTAGTATGTCCGACGATGCATCGATACGCTACCGAGGAGGAGGTATTTTATTTACTGCTACATCGATCTTACATATATTGGGACCATTTACCTTTGATTGATGATAGCCCTGATATTTCATAGCGCGACCTTCGGCCGCAACCAAAC
>CAYGXB010000516.1:0-2271 GCA_964353605.1 uncultured Bacteriovoracaceae bacterium | reverse complement strand
TGTCTCTCCCTTTGATGTCAGCGCCAGCTCTCAAGAGCGTGGTGATGACCAGAGGATTCTGGGTAGTTGAGGCAGCCTTCATCAGCACAGTAGCGCCATTCTCGCTCCTCGCATTGATGTCAGCACCCGCCTTCAGGAGAGTGGTGATCACTTCAAGATTCTTGGTGTGCCTTGCAGCCCACATTAAAGGAGTCTCGCCGGTATCATCCCTCCCCTCGATGTCAGCGCCAGCATTCAGGAGTATTGTAAAAACCTCGGGGTTCCGACATGGAGATATTGTCAATAGTTGTGGCCGGGAGAGCGAGCGTATCCGAGCGATGCTTGTTTTCAGGGGGGTATCGGAATACCTCCCTGCTCGAGAAAACGCGTTGTAGCCCCGCCACGAGGCTCGATTTTCCTCCTCTCCCAGTGAAGTAGCCCAGAGTCGATCAACGTCGGTCATGAGCGCACTGTTCGTTGCCATTCAGGCCGCGACCTCAACCTCTCCGTCGATGAACCTTTTTCCCTCCATGACCAGCGGTATCTGCTCGTGCCCCATCAACCGCCGCCAGGTTTTCTCCGCCTCCCGCGCCAACTTGAACACCATCGTCAACGTGGCCACCCGCGATCCGCATCCCTTGGTCTTCTTCGTGCGGAGTCTCACCGTCGCATAGGTGGACTCGATCGGGTTGGTCGTTCTGATATGCACCCAGTGCGAAGCAGGAAAATCGTAGAACGTGAACAGTTCTTCCTTGTCGGTGCGCAAGCATTCCGTTGCCTTGGGGTACTTCTCGCTCCATGAGGAGAGGAAATGCTCGTAGGCAGCCAAGGCCTTCTCCTTCGTCGGCGCCTGCCACATCTCGTGCAGCATGCTCTTGGCCTTGCCCTGCACGCTCTTGGGCATCTTGTCCAGGACGTTGACGGTCTTGTGCAACCAGCAACGCTGCTCTCTACATTTCGGGAATACCTCGCGCAGCGCCGCCCAGAACCCCAGCGCCCCGTCACCAATTGCCAGCTTCGGCCCCTCCTTCATGCCTCGACGCTTCAAATCCAGCAGTATTTCACGCCAGGAAACCTTGCTCTCGCGATATCCGTCACTGACGGCCAGCAACTCCTTCTTGCCCTTCGAGTCGGCTCCCATGACGACCAAAATGCAACTCGCTTCCTCATCCAGGCGGACGTTGACATGAATCCCATCGACCCAAAGGTAGACGTACTGCGTGCCGTTCAGCTCTCGCTGACACCACTCCTTGTAATCCTGCTCCCATTGGGCTTTCAGCCGAACGACGTTCGTGGCCGACAACCCCGCAGCATCAGAGCCCAGGATCGACGCCAGGGCCTCAGACATGTCGCCGCTACTGACCCCCTTCAGGTAGAGAATCGGGATCAGATTGTCCACGCTGGGAATGCGGCGCAGATACCTCGGCAGAATCGCGCTGCTGAACCGCTCCTCGCCCGTTTCGTTCAACACTCGATCATCAAGCCGCGGCTGTCGAATCTTGACCGGTCCGATTCCCGTAACCAGGTTTCTATCCGGCAGGTACCCGTTTCGCACCACCTGACGTCGGCCCTTGGCATCGATCCGGTCCTGGTGCTTATCGATAAACTCCTCGACCTCCCCCTCCAGAGCTTGGGCGAGCATTTTGCGAGCTCCTTCTCGGGCCAGCTCCTCCAGGACGCCCCCGGGCATTTGCTCTTGCAATGGGAGACTGGTCGCCTTATCCTTTGGTTTCTCCATGAGCGTATTCCTTTCGTGTGTTCATCTTGGTCGGTGAGCACCGAAGGATACGCTCTTTTTCTCTCCCTATCCACAACATTGGGTTATATCTCTCGCCTCCGTGACATGGACCGCAAGGGGAATCCCCTGAGCTTCGGTAATGATGTGGTGTTTCGTCCCCTTTTTGCTGCGGTCCGTCGGGTTCGGCCCCGTTTTGGCCCCCCCAAGGTAGCCCGTACCGAAGAGCTATCGATCACCGCACGGCTGAAATCTATCTTGTTGCTCCCCCGTAACTTGCTCAACAACACCTTGTGGATGGCCTCCCACACCCCGGCCTTCTGCCAGGCGTGCAAGTACCGCCAGCAACTCATCCCGCTGCCGCATCCCAGCTGCTGGGGCAGCATCTCCCAGGGAATGCCACTTTTCAGCACGAAAAGGATGCCGGTCAAGGCCCGCCGAGGGTCCATCGGCTTGCGGCCGGGATATTACTTTCTGCGAGGCTTGGGTGGTGGTAGTACCTTGCGGATCTCTTCCCAGAGTTCGTCCGGGACCAATCCTTCGATCTTCACACTCCA
>CAYGXB010000515.1:0-2273 GCA_964353605.1 uncultured Bacteriovoracaceae bacterium | reverse complement strand
AACGAATGATGACTCAGGACATGAGATTAGCAATTACCTCTATAGTAAATTGTATCCCAATGGCTCAATAAGGGGAGGTGCCTATGGAAATGAAAACTTTAATGCGCTGGCAACAAGACTTTAGGAGCATAAGGTGAAATCTGTCCTGCCGCCCTCTCAGTTCAGGCCGGACTGGAAGATCGCCTGCATCGAGGAACCAGACAACATGCATATCCAGCTCATCGAATATTTACGATGAACTGGGCAGGGGAACCTGCTTTTGGAAAAGGGAGATTCATTGCACCACTCCCCAATAACCATTAGACGCTGCTTGATCTATCCCCCTCTTCCAGACCCATGGTCAGTATGTTTTAGGAAAAACGAAGGGAGGACAAATCGAATATCCCTTGGATCACAACTCTGAGGGATAGCCGAATTAGATGTGCTACAGGTGGTCCCTGAGGGGGAGGGCCAGGGATGGCTCGAGACACTTTGCCTGGATGGATGAGCGGGAAAAATCAAAAGCCCTGCAGGCGCAGGGGTTTTTCGAGGTGGTTTTCCTCGAGGAGTTGCGTATTGCTGAATATCTCTAAGGTACGGCCATCGGCGGCGACCCACCCCTGATTGAGGACGATGGTCCGTTCGCAGAGATCGAGAACGAGGTCCAGATCATGAGTGGCGATGATCTTTGTGTGCTCAAAGCTTTTCAGGAGGGCTATCAATTGTCGCCTGGCTTTTGGATCGAGTCCCGAGCTCGGTTCATCCATGAGGAGGATATCAGGGGACATGGAGAGAACGGTGGCGATGGCCACAGCACGCTTCTCGCCGCCGGAGAGTTTGTAAGGCGGTCGATGCTTCAGGTGAGCAGCGCCGACTGTTTCGAGGGCGTATACGACGAGGCTCTCCACCTCGTCGCGCGGAAACCCCTGGTTCAAGGGGCCGAAGGCTACGTCGTCGTAGACGGTGGGCATGAAGAGCTGATCATCCGGGTCCTGGAAGATCATACCGACCCTGCCCCGCACACTGGGGAGGGTTTTCTTGGTGAGAGGATAGTCACCGATGCGCACAGTGCCTTCAGAAGGGGTCATACAGCCGTTTATGTGCATGAGGAGCGTAGATTTGCCGGCGCCGTTGGCGCCGACGACGCCCACCGATTCTCCATGGGTGATCCTGAAGGATATCCCCGCGAGGGCAGGGGTGCCGTCAGGATACGTATATTTCAGATCCTTGATCTCAATAATGTGGTGGCTCATGGCAGTGCCGCCAGGAAGAGTGTGCCCAGATAGTGCGGGATATTATATATGCGGGCGAGGACGAAGAAGGCGGACCAGAAGAGAATAAAGGCTGCATCCCAGATATCAGCCTTGAATGATCGGAGCAGAGGAATCCTGCCGTCGAACCCGCGGGAGAGCATGGCGGCATGGATGCGCTGGGCCCTATGCATGGTGCGTAGGAGTAGTTGGCCGACCAGATTGCCGAACACCCCGATATCAACTCTTTTGGCGTTGAACGAACGCAGAGAGTAGGCCCGTACCATGCGGAGCGCCTCTTCGATCAGTACAAAGAGATAGCGGTACATGAAGAGGAGCTGGGTAACAAAAATCCGCGGAACTTTCATCCGTTCGAGAGAAAGGCAGACGGCCTCGAAGCCGGTAGTGGCGATCAGGATCAAGGCCACGCTCACAGTGAGGGCGAAACGCAGGAGGATGGATGCAAAGGAAAGCCATCCCCCGGAGATTCCTAGCGGGCCGATATGCATGAGTATCTGGCGGTCCAGGAGGGGGTTGAAGATGCCGATGAAGATCGCGAACGGGGAGGCAATCAGGATTTTCCTGAAGATCCCCCCCGAAGGCACGTTCCCGAGAGAGGTGAGGACAACGGGATAGAGGATGAATGGCAGGAGTCCGGAGAGGTCATACTTGTTGAAGGAGACGACCGTGATGATAAAGACCGCGGTCGTGACCAGTTTGGCCCTGGGATCCCTGCGATGGATGGCGGTGTCCTGAGCGGCCAGCTCGTTCAAGGATCCGAGGGAGAGCAGGGCGGATTCGATCCTCGCCATGATCAGGTCACATAAGCCTTAAAGGAATGGCGCCGGTCAGGTACAAGGCAAGGATCCCCTTTTTCAGTCGGATCGGCTGAACCTGCGCAGGATCATGCCGATGCACAAGGTCAGGGTCAGGGTCAAAATGCCGCCGGTTATGCCAGCCACAGTAGTCCCTGCGCTGACGCCGGGCCAAAATTCGCTTGTCATTGCTTGTGTGTTTTCGGCTTTTCCGGTAGACGAGTTCTCC
>CAYGXB010000514.1:0-2274 GCA_964353605.1 uncultured Bacteriovoracaceae bacterium | reverse complement strand
TGAGAATCGAGTTCAACATACCTTCACAGGGACTGATCGGCTATCGCGACGAGTTTCTCACCGACACCAAGGGCACCGGCATCATGAGCTCGTACCTCTTGGGCTATGAAGAATACCGGGGTGATTTCCCGAGCCGTTTCACCGGCTCCATCGTCGCCGACCGGAGAGGCACCGCACTCGCATACGCCCTGTTCAACCTCGAGCCCAGGGGCAAGCTATTCATCACCCCGGGTGATCTGGTCTATGAGGGTATGATTATCGGCGAGCACAGCCGGGAGAACGATATCGACGTGAACCCCTGCAAGATGAAAAAGCTCTCAAACATGCGTGCCGCCGGCAGGGACGACAACATCCTGCTCTCTCCACCGACGCCCATGACCCTGGAGAAGGCGCTCCAGTTCATCAGGGACGACGAGATGGTGGAGGTGACACCCAAATCCGTCAGACTCCGCAAGACTGAGCTCTCGGCGGGCAAGCGGCATGGTATGAGCATTACGAAGAAAAAAGCATCGGGATAAAACAGTATTAAGGATTCAGTATCCAGAATCACTATCAAGTGATCATCGAAAAGCCTGTTGCTCTTTCCAATCAACAATTTCGCTCATGTTGCGTCCATATGTCCAATGGAACGATTGTATTAGCATAATGTAATCATGTTATCTAACAATACGGTGCCCGGCCTCGGCAATTGACAAATCATCCAGTAAAGGCGTAGTGAATTGTCAATTGCCGAGGCCGGGCACCGTAAATTTTGCCCTGCTGGGCTATGGAGGACGTTGACCCCGCTACTATACCCATGGTTATCCGCAATTGGCTAGGTCTTGCACAGGAGAAGCGGTGGTGGTTGTATACCATGACGAATGCAGCCACGGGTCATGCTATTTATGGACGCAATAAAGGGTGGCGCAAGGCAGTACGGTTCGCCCTTACTGAAAACCCTATAACCGATAGTATCCGGAGGGGGTAGGAAGAACACTTCCTGTTGAAATTTAATGATGAGGAGTAATCACCTGTTGACATATTTCCACTACAAATATATCTAATTGATATGAAAGTAGCGGAAAAAGATCGTGTCGTTCACGGCATGCTGGAAGAAGAATACCGCCGCTGTAAGGATGCCCTTCAATCGCTCCAGGATAAGATTGAGCGTTATCCAAAGGGTACTTTGAACGTCAGGAAGAAGCAACACAAGGGTAAGGAGTATTCCTACCACTATCTGGTTTCCCGTGAAGGGGGAAAGGTAGTGAACCGCCATGTTGCAAGGGAAAGCATTCCCCCTTTACGGGACCAGCTCAAAGAGCGTGACAAGTATAAGAAAGAGATTCAGTCATACAAAAAACGCGTCGCCTACCTGGAGGGGCTCCTGAATACTTCAAAATCGCGGAGAGGACGTATTGAAGGTTCTTCACGACATAAGCCTTCCAGATGAAATCATGGAACTGCTCCGTACGTTGAGCAGCGTCGGGTTCTTTGAACGGTCGACCCTCATCGGAAGCTGGGTCATGCCCATCTACCAGGAGCTTTACCAGGCCCGTTATGTGTTGAAAACCTTGGACGTGGATTTTGCTGTCCATATGGCCCATGCCCGCAAAGATCTACGAGCAGACCTTGAAAAGATAATCACCAGCCTCGGGTTCACTGAATATCTATCTATCGGCGGGGTGCAGAAATTCAGCTCAGGCGGCTATGAAGTGGAGTTCATTGCACATAGGAAAGGCGGACTTAATGACAATGCCGTGCCGGTGAGGGAATGGAATGTTATCGCCCAGCGGCTCCCGTTCATTAACATTCTCACAGATTTTTCAGAAGAGGCGAAGCTGGATGACTTCATCATCCGGTTCCCCATCCCCGAGGCCTTTTTTATCCATAAGCTCATCGTGGCCCAAAAGAGGAAGGCAGAGTCAAAGCAGTTAAAAGATCTCGAGCAATGTTCGGTGCTCATGAATATAGTAAGGGATGATCGATTGCACCGAGTCGTGCAGTCAATCCTTCTGAGTAGGGATACCAAGCGACACATTCGGAATTCCTGCGATGACATTGGTTTTCCACTACGCAGGCTTGGTATAGAATAATTTGTCGAGGAAAGGAAAACACCGTGCAGGAATCCTTCATAGAGACCCAATTCTCCGTATCCAAGCTCAGCAAGGAGAGCTACAAGGAATGGAAGGCCAACTATAGCCAGACCCTGACCTACCTGGGGAAGTGGTGGGGCAGAAAGCCCCTCATCCTGGTTGGGTCCACCGCGCAGGCGAGCTGCCCGCAAGAAGACGCCCT
>CAYGXB010000513.1:0-2274 GCA_964353605.1 uncultured Bacteriovoracaceae bacterium | reverse complement strand
TATTTTTTGCCTGAACAAGAACCTGGATGAAGCAGATTAATGCCTCATATAATCTAGATCGCAGGCTCAAATGTATAAATAAAAAAACACT
This sequence comes from uncultured Bacteriovoracaceae bacterium, assembly GCA_964353605.1. Classification (GTDB taxonomy): domain Bacteria; phylum Desulfobacterota; class Desulfomonilia; order UBA1062; family UBA1062; genus CAYGXB01. The sequence continues at coordinate 2,183 of CAYGXB010000513.1, read as the reverse complement.
CCCCTTCCTGGAGAAACAGTTCATTGGAAAGTTTACACCAATTTATGAGAAAATTAAAGGTCTGAAAACCCCAACTCAGCAAAGGATTTTAAAGCTCGAAGGTGTAGGCTTGATAGATTATAAGTCCTGCCTCATATCATCGCACCACGGGCACTACAGAGCCTTTCCCTTTGATAATGCGTTTTATCGGTCTATTTCTCTCCTGCAAAGGTCGAATCGCTTGTGTTTGTAAGGTGTCCGCTATATTACTTTGTGATCCACCCCCGGGGATTTTGGGCGAACGCTTGCACCCACTGCTTCATCAGATCATACATCCTGTGCCCTACATCGGGATATTTATTGATGACATTATAATTCTCTCCCGGATCCAGTTTCATGTTGTAAAGCAACGGCAATCTCCCCAGTTTTGGTATCGTCTGAGTTTTGCCCTCTAAATCCTTTCCGGTGTTGGTATAGAATTTGTTTACAATCCATCCCGATAGCACATCATCCTTATCAGTATAAACCGGATAGACATCATGATTGATGCGCTGGAAGTATTTCCATTCACCCGCCCGTACGCCCTCGATCTCATTGTGGTGGAAGAAGAAGAGGGCCTCATGCGGCGATTGCTTTACCTTCCCTTCGAGCAGCCCCGAGATATCCTTGCCGTCGATGATCCTGTCGGTCGGAAGGGTGAGGCCGGCGAGCGCGAGACACGTGGGGAAGAAATCGATGTTCATCGCCGGCTCGCGGCATATGCTCCCGGCAGGGATGCGTCCCGGCCACCAGGCAAGCATGGGCACGCGGAAGCCGCCCTCATAGCTCTGCCCCTTTCTCCCTCGCAGGCCACCGGTGCTGCCGTTGAACCAGGCGCCATTGTCGCTGGTGAAGATGATGATCGTATCCCGTACCAGGTTGTTCCTCTCCAGACAGCTCAAAACCTCGCCAACGCTCCAGTCAACCTCCTGAACCGTGTCCCCATACAGGCCGCCTTCCGATGAATCCAGGAAACGCTTCGACGGGTAGTTCGGCTGATGGGGATCCTTGTGCGCGAAGTACAGGAAGAACGGTTCCCGCTTTGATTGTTCAATGAAGGTAACGGCCTCCTGGGTTAAGATCCCGGTATAGGGATCCTGGGCCAGTCCTATATCGTGTACGATCTCTTTCTCGCCCCGCCAGAATGCATAGGGCAAGTCATCGTTAGCGGCATAGAACCCTGCAAAATAATCAAAACCATGCTTATAGGGATGATACTGCGGCAGCTTGGTGAAATCGCCGAGATGCCACTTGCCGATGGCCGCTGTCTTGTATCCCGCCACCTTCAACGCCTTGGCAAGCGTGATTTCCGACAATGGCAGGCCTTCGATGATACTCTTCCCGCCGATGCCGTCCATGGCGCCGATATTCGCAGAGAGGAGCCCTAAGGATCGGGAGATCTTCAGCACAAGCGAGTCATCCTTGGGCCATTCCGGGAAGGTGACGCCGGTCCGGTGCGGATACCTGCCGGTCAGCAATCCCGCTCGGGAAGGTGAACACAGCGCATTGGAGGAATAGAAATCGGTAAACTGCATGCCTTCACGGGCCATTCTGTCGAGGTGCGGAGTTTTGATGGAAGTGCTCCCGTAGCATCCGAGATCGCCATACCCCAGATCATCGCACAGGACGACGATGATATTGGGCCGCTTGCCTTCGTATGTGCTGACTTTTTTTATCAGGTCCTCGACCGGTATCCCTACTTTCTCAGGCGTATCATAAATGGCAGGGTCGATATCGAGCACGTATTCCGGCTTTTTGCCGCAACCCAATACGCCCGCACCGGCAATACCAACAGCCGTAACGGTGCCCAACTTCAAAAAGGTTCTCCGGTTCATAGGTATATCACTCATGTACCCACCTCCTGAGAAAGGAATTTGAAATCAATCATCTTTATCATCGGGTTGATTTGCGCAACGTTGGCGTGTTTCAGTATTTAACTGACATCCTTGACATTAAAACTGCGTCCCTCATTTATCAGGGAAACTCAATTATATGTTGCATAGAATGGACATATTGTAAACAAGAATGCTCGTTTGTAGGGCCTGCCTGGAGCGCTGTGTGTTCCACGCCATCGCGGAAGAGAACGCAATTTTCCTTGTGCGCGAAGAGCACAGCATGGGCTGTCGCATCTGCTACCCTGCCTGCCCGGCGGATGCCATATCCCT
>CAYGXB010000512.1:0-2275 GCA_964353605.1 uncultured Bacteriovoracaceae bacterium | reverse complement strand
TTCAGAAAATTGTTGGCAGGTATATGGGGAAAGTGGCTTACTGGGATGTCGTGAATGAGCCGATTTGGGATATCTGGCAAATCGACTATATAAACAGGTGGCGACAGATAATTGGTGATGAGTATGTAGAACTGGCATTTCGCTTTGCACATGAGGCTGACCCTGCTGCAAGGTTGTTCTATAACGAATACAACCTCGACTGGGACACGAGAAAGAGACAAGCAACATACAACCTAGTGAAGAATTTGCTGGATAATGGAGTACCTGTCCATGGAATCGGCCTTCAAGGTCATTGGCAGAATGGCATATCCACTGTCGATGGCACAATCCGCGCGATAGACCTTTTCTCATCGCTTGGCCTTGAAATTCAGATTACAGAGCTTGATATATCTGTGTATTCACCACTCAGGTTTGTTTATCCTCCTTTGATTCCTAAATATGAAACATTTACAGAAGAAATATCACTCAAACAGGCTGAAACTTATTACAAGCTGTTTTCAGCACTTCGCTCAAGAAGGAATAAAATAACTGGTATAACCTTCTGGGGTCTATCAGATGACACTTCTTGGCTGAGACATTTTCCTGATGAAAGGAATGACTGGCCATTGCTATTTGACGGGAATTATGAGCCGAAGAAAGCTTTCTGGGCAGTAGTAGATTTCTAGGTCTTTTCTGAATTGCATGTACTTGCAGATGCAGGTATCTGGCCTGGATTCCTGAACATCAGAATTCTGATTGTCAAGAATCAAGGCCTGATATCTGTTGACCCGAATGCATCGCGGCGGCGACGCCGCTTCCTGTTTTCACTCAGCCATCTTGATCCAGATGGGCGCGGTCACGGCGATCTGGACGGGCTCGTTGCCGTCGATGAACACGGTGTTGCGCTCCGCCACCTGTAGGTAGAAATAGGCGTCGGCGCTGACATCGACTGCCGGAGTCCAGTTCACTTCGGTTTGATCGCCATCGATGATCTGCTCCGCCGCTACCGCTCCCTGCACGGTATAGAGGGTCAGCTTGGTGATGGGCTCGTCGTCCTGCACCCAGACCGTGAAGGTGGCGGTACCCGCGGGCTGCGTCACCTCGGATCCCATCCAGGCATCCCCCAGCTTGAAGATGACCTTCATGTTAGGATCGTCCGACGAATAGATACGCCGTGCGCGCATGGCATCGAGCAGGGCGGCACGACTGAGGCTCGCGGCGATCATCACCGTGCGGTGGGAAGTCGCGTTCAGGCTGTGGTTGTCCTGGTTGTTCGTCGGGGCGACCCGCCACCCCTCGTCGAGGATGTTGGGGTAATACGGGAGATACTCGCCGCTGGCATTGCCCTGGTTCTTATTGCCGGTTTCCATGGCGACGAAATTGTCCGCCACTGCTTCGCGATAGGCAAGGTTCTGAAAGACCAGCGGTTCTCTGCCCGGGTGGTTGAACTGCGTCAGGGCGTCATGCTTATCCACCCATCGATAGAAACAGTTCAAGAAGGGGAGGAGGATCGAGCTCGTGTAGGTGTCGGTGTTGTATACGCACACATGCCCTACCAGCGGGTGGCTCCATTCGAAGCCCCGTATGGCCACGAAAACGCCGTCCAGAGAGAAGGCATCGGTCTGCACCTGCATCACCTTCCACTCGCGTGGGATGATGCCTTCACCATGATCGGTCAAGACATAGAAGTCGAAACCGGCCTCGTCCCTGGCCCAGGTCAGGACCTCCTGCGGGCTGCCTTGCACATCCTTCCCGGAGATCGTGGAGTGGCCGTGGAGGCTGCCGAAAAAGAATTCCATGCCGTCCGTCTCGTCGGCAAAGGTGGGCGCCGGAGATTGCAAGGCCTGGAACGCGGCCCCCATTTCGCCGGCCCGGGCGGCCGACCCGTTCGAAGAGCCGGAGTTCGGACACCCGCTCAACAGGCCTTGGATCAAGAACAGGAAAAGTCCCCAGAATACGATGTTCATTGTCTTGCGCATGGTTCTTCCCTCCCCTTGTACGTCTCGCCAGGTACCATCGGCCATGACAAGCTTCGTACATTGATGCATTTATTATTCATTAAAACTCACAGAACGGTGGTAAAGTCAATGCCGAAAAAGCCGAGCTGCCCCGGCCTCACGGGAGACCGATCTCCATCGGCGGAGAACAGCAAGGTCTGGGAATTTAAGCTGTCAGGCCCGGGCATTTGACAATGCGTGCTTGACAAGCCTTGATAGTCTTCTATCACGCACCAATTCGGCTGCAAAGCGGACGCTTGCCTTGCTCACCGTGCTCGGATGCACACCGCCGAACATGG
>CAYGXB010000511.1:0-2280 GCA_964353605.1 uncultured Bacteriovoracaceae bacterium | reverse complement strand
TTCATCGCCTCATTTTCTCCTGCATCAGTCTTTCCATCCGCTCCTCATCACGCGGCGCGGTACGTATCACGATCAACCAGGACAACGCGACCGGGATCCAGATGAGCACAGCGAGCTTGAAATTGAAGATATGGGAATGGGGTAGGTCCATCCAGGCAGCGCAAGCGGGTCCGAAGACGCCGATGAGCGCCCCCAGTCCGTAGCCGATCTGCGCTGTAATCTGGATAAGCGCAGAGATTGTGCCCCGATTCTCAGGGACGTTGACGTTGAGCATGATGGCCTTAGAAAGGGGCACTGCAGTCTCGATGAAAGCAGCGGCACAGAATCCGATGACAATCGGAATTGCTAGTGCCTTCCAGCCAGGATTGAACGGCAAGGGGTAGACGAAAAAGGCATAGAATAGGATGCATCCTCCGAGAATCACGAGGGCGGCGAGGAGCGGAGGGTATCGCCGGTCCTTTCTGCGCAGGACGTCACCGAGCACGCCGCCCATGAGATCGCCGCCGAGGCTACCCCCAAGCACCAGGAGCAGCATCAAGGTGGCGCTGCCAGCGCCCATGCCCACCGTGCCTGCAAAGTAATCCACCATGAAGCGCTGGATATACCCCAGTGGCATGCTGGATATTAAGCAGCTGACGATAAAGATGAGGTTCGTGTGATTCGTCAGGATGCGGCTTACATCTGAGATCTTTATCCGACCACGGTATTCACTGTCACCATCTTTCAAAGCCATGGCGCCCCGCATATCAGCCCAGCCCCGCTCGGGAAGCCTACCGAAGGCCATGAAGAGCGCCGCCAGGGCGAGCAGTATGAGACTCTGTACCATAAATGAGGCCTTCCATCCGAGGGCGTTCTCTGAGCCGATGAGGCTGCCGAGGACGAACCCGTTTCCGTACCCGACATTGCCGACCGCCATGAAGATGCCAGAGGCAGCAGCGCGACTGCGTGCCGTGAACAGATCGCCAAGCACCGAGAACATGACCGGAACAATGCCCCCGATGCCGATCCCGGCAAGCGACCGCAGGACAATGAACTGATCCACGGTCCGCGCCAACGGCGTCACCAGATAAGCAAGCCCACTCGCCAAGAGGGTAATCACGAGCAGGACCTTGCGGTTTCTCCGATCAGCCAGATAGCCGAAGACGATGAGGGAGATCGAGGCCACGATCATCTGCCACATGAAGGCCTCGCCTCCTATGCGCGCATCGATCTGCACCCCCGTCAAACTGAATGACCTCCCGATCTGGCTTAAATTCGGTGCGTCCAGATTCTGCTGGCAGACGAGGAAGACGACGATCACATTCAGGAGGATATACGTCCAGCCGATCCGCTTGCCGGCCTGCGTAAAGTCCTCCCGGAACGGGCTCTTGTGATTCCTATGACTCACGTCCCTATCATCTTCTTTTCTGCCTGCGGTCACCTCTTCGCAAACCTCGCCCGCCGGAGTGCCAGGAAGCCGAAAAACGCGGCCAGGAACACCATCACGATGTACAGCCAAAACGCCAGGTAGTAGTTTCCCCGCCAGTCGTAGAGATAGCCCGAAAGCGGCATGCCGAGGCCGGAGCCAAGCGTCTGGAAGATGGTCAGGATGCCGAAGATCGTGGAGAATTGCTTGAGCCCGGCGCAGTCGGCCGTCATGAGCGGCGGCATCACCGTCTGCACCGCGTTGCCGACGCCGTAGACGATGCCCCAGATGATGGCGATCGCTGCCACGTTCGCACCGAAGAGGATCCCGATGCCGATGGCGAGGACGCCGGAAAAGATGATAAGCCCCAGAGATAATCCCTTCTTGTCGCTGATCTGGCCGAGGAGGAGCTTGCCCACCACGGTCATCCCCAGGTAGAGCGCCATGATGTTGGCGGCGAAGGTCGAGCTGTGGCCAATGTCGGTGAGGTAGGGGATGAGGTGCTGCTGGATCCCCACGTTGAGCGTATTGAGGAAGAATATCATGAGGGCCAGCATCCAGAAGGCGCCCGACTTCACGAATTCCCCAAGCGCGAGACCCTTGACGTCCACAGGCTCGCCTGAAGCCGGGGCCGGAGCGCCGTCGGCGTACAGACCCATATCTTCAGGTCGCATGCGCATGAGGATGATGGCGGTCGGGGTGGCAACAAGCCCGATGATAATGCCGAGGATGATGAAGGTCTGCCGCCAACCATAGTTCAGAATGAGCCAGTTGCCCAGGGGGTTGAAGATGAGTCCACCGATACCTGTAGCTGTGAAGACGATGCCCATGGTGAGCCCCCGTTTCTCCCTGAACCAGTTGTTGATCATCCTCGG
>CAYGXB010000510.1:0-2282 GCA_964353605.1 uncultured Bacteriovoracaceae bacterium | reverse complement strand
CAACAATATTCTTGACATAAATTTCAGATTGGATATTAAATGCGGGTATGACATAGGCGGTGTTTAGTTTAGGCATGAGTTAACCAGGGCAATAGATTTGGGTGGGGTATGGTGGGGGTCATGACCTGCCGGAAGAGGGAGCCCTTATAGTTATAATCAGTCTGCTTTGAGCAGGAGAAGATTAGACTATAAGGGCTTTTTGTTTTTATGTTTACGGAGGCGGATGACGGTCACGGACACGATCAAATGAAAGGGGAGACCCAAGAAAGATAAGTAAGATAAATAAAAACGCACTTTTTATTTTACAGGAAGAGCGGAGGCGGTTTCCTTATTGTGGTCAGTAACTCCAATTTTCATGACGCAAAGGACTTTTATTCAATTCTTCTTTATAGAATCTCCACCTTGGCAAAAACTTGTCCATGTACGATATGAAAATTTCGTTGTGCTTTCTTTCTAATAAATGAACCATTTCATGAACGACTATAAACTCAATGCAATGCAGTGGTTTCTTGGCAAGTTCGAGGTTCAGCCAAATGCGACGTGCGTTGACGTTGCAGGCACCCCATTTGGTTTTCATCTTCTTGATGCCCCAGTCCGCTACCTGGACATCCAAGGTGGTTTGCCACTTTTCCAATAGGGGCGGAATCAATGTTTTTAGTTGCTCACGATACCACCGCTGCAATATCTGCTTGCGTTGCACGGGACTGGTCTCTGGCCGTGCGTAGAGGGCCATGGTGGACTTATTGGGTAGCACTACTTTGCCCGCCCCGTGGTGTTCAATCACATTCAGGCGATACCGCTGGCCCAGAAAATAATGACTCTCACCGGTGACCATCTCCCGCTTAGATTGCCGGGGTTGCCCCTCAAATTTTGCCCGTTGACGCTTGATCCAGCCGAGCCTACTGATAACTGCCAGTCGCACCGCATCATCGGTGAGAGCTAAAGGTGCCGCCACCCGGACCCGTCCATTCGGGGGGTAGACCCCGAGGTGCAGGTTCTTGATGGCCTTACGGACGATCTGAACCGACAAACCACTCACCCGGATCTCGACCTTTTTAGTATTCATCCTGGTTCTTTACCAACATGAGGATTCTCTCGACGCGTTCTTCGGGTGACTCCGCCAATTCCTTGCCATAACCAGGCGACGGGTCTCGCACGACGCCGACTTTGCCGACGTCAAGGCTGTCTTGCACCAGTGCCCCAGTTGACTTCAGCGCGGCCCGGATCGCATTTCTCATTTTCTTGACCTTGAAGGGATTGTTCCGCCAATCGTCTTGGCGGCTACTACGCACGGCATCATGAACGACCAGAGCCAGCGCCTCATCATTTCCCAGGTTGTCGTAGAGCGCACGTTTGCCCGGCGCGTTAATCGCTGATGGATAATTCCCCCCCACCTCCGGGTTCTTCACCTTCCTCGTTAGTTCGACGATCTTCTCCAGATACGCCTGATAATCCAATGCCTCTTGCCGGCGTTTCTCAATCAAGGCGTCGAGCAGTTCCGACATCTTTTCGTAATACTTCGGATTGATCGGCTGCTCGTCAATGATCAGCTTGCGGACGTTGTTCTCAATGGCTTCTGCCACAGCTTCCTTGTTTTTCCGGATGCCCTCCGGCAGCGCCTTCACCGCATCAGCGCCGCGCTCAACGATGAGTTGGACCAGTGACATATCGTCGAACGCCGACACCTTTTCGCTCTCTCCGGCATGGATATAGGTGTCGATCAGGTGCCGCATCGCAGGTTCATACATCTTGAGGTCGATATAGTCACCGCTTGCCAGCTTGACCTCGGTGCGGACTTTCTCGTAATGGTCAACTTCAGACTTCAAGGTTTCAATCTCAACCGGGGAATAACCAGCCTCCGTCAATTCGTTGGCGAGGTTGGCGAATGCCCGGACGAATGTTGCGACGTGTTTGTAAAGAGCGAGGCGGTTCGGTTCGTTGGTCTTGAGCTGTTCGGCATTACCGGAATCCTTCGCACAGAAATAGCGCAAGTAGGCTGCCGAGTCTTTGGGAACTTCAACGGGCTCGCAGAGCGCCTTCACAGCCTCGCGGGTTTCCTCCAGCCGCTCGCGGGCTTTTTCGAGACGATCCTCCAGCAATCCGGCCACATCCTCTTTGTCGTAGCCATCGAGCGCGCCGGATGTATAGTCGCGCACTGCCCCTTCAAGACTCTTGAAGAGGTCCTTGTAGTCGATGATGTAGCCGTATTCCTTGTCATCGCCGTCAAGCCGGTTCACCCGGCAAATGGCCTGAAACAGGCCGTGGTCGCGCATCTCTTTGTC
>CAYGXB010000509.1:0-2286 GCA_964353605.1 uncultured Bacteriovoracaceae bacterium | reverse complement strand
TTATATAATAATGTTAAAAGCTCATCTATCAAGTAATTGCCCTCCTGCATGGTTGAGGGTTGAAGCAAGCTGAAGAGAATCATAAACCTCCATCTCCCCTGAATCTTCAGGTGCGCTAGACATCCGCTGGTTATGGATAGGACAGGGCGGTCCACACCGTGCCCTGAGGTAACCAGCAGATCCTTGGCCACCCTTGATAATAAAGCCGTTTGGCTGGATTAACTCAGGCCCTCCCTGGCCTGCACCCTGGTGGGCACACCTTCGGTGCGTCCAATTTTGCTATCTTGCAAAATTGTGACTCGGGCCCTCCTTAGCCCGCGCCTTTCAGGTGCGCCCGGCGGCACGTCTAATTCGGCTATCCTGCAGAATTTTCAGATTTTATGGGGCGTTAATTGACGGAGGCATTCCTTGCGGGGAGCTGAAAAGACTTGACAGATCCGGATAAGAGACTATACCATGCATAAAGTCTGTCGGGAGCTCGGAGATGCCGGGCTGAGAGGGACGTGGAGTCCGACCGTTGAACCTGATCCGGGTAATGCCGGTGGAGGGAAAAGGCTAGCTCCATTTAAACTCTTCCTCAGGATATGTCTCCGATGTCTCCTCATAGAGTTTTGATAAGGAGGTGATGTCTATGAAGCGGTATGCAGGTATTCTTCTGGCAGTCATGGCATTAGGCATGCTGGGATTCAACGAGGATTCTCAACCGGCTACCCTTACCGTCATGACCCATGATAGTTTCAGCATCAGTAAAGATGTGCTTGCAGCGTTTGAAAAATCAAATCATGTGACGGTCAGATTCCTCAAGGCGGGAGATGCCGGAGCAGTTCTGATTCAGGCGATTCTCTCGAGGAAGAATCCCATGGCCGATGTATTTTTCGGGGTGGATAATACATTCTTGAGCAGGGCCCTCGATGCGGATATCTTCGAGCCATATGCGTCACCGCTCCTGGCAAAGATTCCCGATGCTTTTAAACTTGACCGCAAAAATCGCCTGTTGCCGGTGGATTACGGCGACGTATGCCTGAACTACGACATCAAGTGGTTCGCGAAAAAAGGTATCAAGCCACCAGAGAGTCTCGAAGACCTCGTAAGGCCGGAATATGCCTCGCTCACGGTGGTGGAAAACCCGGCCACCTCTTCGCCTGGTCTGGCCTTTCTCCTCTGCACGATCGGGCATTTCGGGGAAGCGCGCTACCTTGAGTTCTGGAAGCAGCTCAAGGCCAATGATGTCCTGGTCACCGACGGGTGGAAGGCGGCCTACTGGGGCCAGTTCAGCGCCGCCTCCAAGGGGACGAGGCCGATTGTGGTGAGCTATGCCAGCAGCCCGGCCGCCGAGGTGCACTTCTCGGAAAAGCCCCTTGATCAGGCTCCCACGGCGGCCTTGGTGACCCCCGGGACGGCGTTCAGGCAGATCGAATTTATAGGCATCCTTAAGGGCACAAAGAATCTGGTCATGGCGCGCAGGCTCGTGGATTTCATGCTCGACAAGACCTTCCAGGAGGATATCCCGCTGCAGATGTTCGTCTTTCCGGTCAACCGGTCCGCCCAGCTCCCCGCGGTCTTTGTGAAACACGCCAGGACTGCCAGGTATCCCGTGACCTTAGCTCCGCAGGCAATAAGCGCCCAAAGGGAGAGATGGATCGAGGCCTGGACACAGACCGTCCTGAGGTGAAAGCATACCAACCAAGGCGCGAACACATGCTGATTCATAAAGTTCAATCCCCTCCCCCCCTTGGTCTCAAGGGGGGCCAAGGATGCACCGTGCATGCTGGTCGTTTTGTTTCAATGGCCGACCAGCATGCACGGTGGATGTGTAGCCCCCCTGAAATTCAGAGGGGGATGTGGGGTATGAGCTTTTGAAACGCTTTCGCGTCCTCATCGCCGTGACCCCGCTTGTTTTTCTGGGAATATTCTATTTCTATCCCCTGATCAGGATCTTTGCCCTCAGCTTTACCCCGGAGGGCATGTGGGGGATGGGGGAGATCCGGAAGCTCTTCACCACCGCCTACTACCTCCAAATCCTGTGGTTCACCACCTGGCAGGCGGCGGTTTCCACCGTGCTCACCATAGTTCTGGCCCTGCCGGGGGCGTATATCTTTGCTCGATATCGTTTTCCTGGCAAGGGGCTGCTGCAGTCTCTGACCACCGTGCCCTTTGTCTTGCCGTCCGTGGTCGTTGCCGCCGCCTTCCATGCCCTCCTGGGAGAACACGGCATAGCGAACGATTGGCTTGTAAAAACGTTTAGACTGGCTACCCCGCCTTTTCACCTGGAACATACCGTGTGGC
>CAYGXB010000508.1:0-2288 GCA_964353605.1 uncultured Bacteriovoracaceae bacterium | reverse complement strand
CCCTCATCCTGGTTGGGTCCACCGCGCAGGCGAGCTGCCCGCAAGAAGACGCCCTGCTGGCGACCCAGAACATCCTGCTCGCCGCCCACAGCATGGGTCTCGGCTCCTGTCTGATCGGCTTCGCGGTCGAGGCCGTGCGGCGCGACGCGCGCATCGCCAGGGCCTTCGACCTGGCTACCGACGAGCGCATCCACACCGCCATCGCGCTGGGCTGGCCGGACGAACGCTACGCCACAACCGCCCCCGGAAGAAGATCACCCCCCGCTGCCCCGACCTCACGGGCAGGTGATTTAGAAGCTCAAACCCGACCCCTCTTGATCTCAAGGGGGATTTGCCGTGCGCGGGATTGCGCCGCTCCAGAAGAAACGAAGCGGAGCGGCCCATTCCTAACAATACGGTGCCCGGCCTCGGTAATTGACAAATCATCCAGTAAAGGCGTAGTGAATTGTCAATTGCCGAGGCCAGGCACCGTAAATTTTCTTAAGGTTAAACAGGTGCTCACAATTTAATAAAACACTTCTGGATAGTACCAGGGCATAGTTTCATGTAAATGCCTTCTTCTGATCGATCTCTGTCATCAAGAAAACCAGGATCAAGCTGACACCGAAAAGAAAGGAGAGCAGCATCATATTGAAGAATAACACGAAGATGATCCCGGTGATCTGACCGCTCAGCATTAAAATACCATTGGAAGTTGCTTCGGGAACCGGATGGGTCTTATCAACCGCATACATCAGTCCTACCGGCAATGCTGAAACGAGGAAGAATCCGAATATGAAACTACAGATACCGACTATCCAGATGCTGGATGCATACTGTATCAGGATGGTCAGGGGGACGGCGAGACCCGCGGCCAGCGCCAGGAAGATCTTTCTCCGATGGAAGGTATCCGAAAGGGCTGAGATGATCACTGCTCCAATTATTCCTCCGACCGTAAGGAGGCCGCCCATAATGCCCGGTACAAGAGTTGAGTCAATGCCCAGTGGCCGGTCTTTGAATATGAAATCGATTTTTGTCAGGATGGCATTAAATGCGCCAAGGCCCACAAAAAAAACACCCAGTAGCAGGATAAAATCTCTGTTTTTGAATAACGCTTTTAGCCCCACGGTCATCGTTACCTTTTTCTCGGCTGCTATTGGGTTTGGCGGCACTTTGGGCTTGTCCCTGACAAAGATGAAAAATAGGATTAAACTGATAACTGCTGCGAGTGCATTCAGATAAAGCAACACATCGATTCCTTCTTTGACAGTGCCGACCCGACGGTAATGTGGGATGATAAAGTCAGGTGCGAACATGGCGATGAGAATGCCAATGAATATAGACATGGTCAATAGGCCTGAAGCCAGCACCTCTTCCCTTTCTGGAAACCAGTTCGAAGAGACCTTGGATATGGAATTCAGTATGAATGGCTGGCCAACGGCACATGCGGCTGTGGAAGCAAAGAGCCAGCTGTAATTCGGTGAAAAAACTCGAAGCGCGCCGAATACATTGAGAAACAGAACACCGATACCCGTACCCCATTTCAGGCCGAATCTCTCTATGCACCACGCAGAGGGGAAGGTAAACAGGATCGTGAACACCAAAAACAGCAAGGATAATAAATCTATATAATCGACATTGCCGTTTGTATACACCAGTGCTGCATCTCTTGATATCGAGGCAAAGGTAAGCCATACGAGCGTAGACATGGCGATATTGAACATGAATACCGTAAGCACCACCCAGCGGTATGAAGATAGTTTCATATATTCCTCCAATTCTGTTTTTGACCCATGTACATGAATATGAGGATGGGCCATTCATGCAGCGGCATGCATGGCCCATCCTCTGTTATGCATATCCCCTTTGAACTTCACAACAGCCGAGAGCCAGACCCACTCTCCCTCGAAACGATTCCTTCGTTGTTCTTGTGGCGGCCTTATCTCCGGATGCGCAGCGGGAGCGCATACCTGCGTCTTTCACCGCCCTATTTTGTGATCCGGTTATGGTACACTGGGAGCGGGTTTTGTCGGAGAGATGTGTGGATCACCCCAGTCGTCTAACATAATTTTACCATCATGAAAAGAGACATTATCACCAACCTTAAGATCCATCTGCCTACTTATGATGACAGTATTAAATTTGCCCTTCTCGTCCTGTATCGCGATATAGGGGTGTCAGGCCTCGGCAATTGACAAATCATCCAGTAAAGGCGTAGTGAATTGTCAATTGCCGAGGCCAGGCACGTAATTTTCTTCATCGAGCAATTTTCTGTCTTTTTGAGTTGTTGACATGAGATAATCTTTGTC
>CAYGXB010000507.1:0-2295 GCA_964353605.1 uncultured Bacteriovoracaceae bacterium | reverse complement strand
GGAATATCAGAATTATCTGATCCAGCATTTCGATGAGATAATGGATCAGTATCGTCCTGATGGTATGTGGTTCGACTGGTGGTGGGCTGACGGTTCCACGAAGGTGACCTGGAAATACTTCCAAGAAAAGCACCCGGAGACTGCTGTAACGTTCAATATGGCGAACCTGATGCCCGGTTCGTACAAGAGGATCGGTATCACCTCCGGTGAAGCGCACCGTTATGACGGCAAATGGTTCATCATCCGCCCGGAGGCAACCGGCGGTTTCCCTGTCTTCACCAGTTCCCGCCTGTGGGCCAACGCTTACCGCTGGGTATTCAGGCATCAGTGGGAAACCTGTACACCTGCCGGTAAATGGTGGCAGGATCCATCTTTGCGCGAAGACCCGCTGGAACTCCTCAGACAGACGGCTATGATTCTTTCCTGCGGTGGTAAACTCTGTATCGGTGCAACCTCACTGATGGACGGTCATATTTTCCCCGATCAGTTAAAACAGCTCCGCATGCTGGGCGAATGGTACAAACCGCGTAAGGAATATTTCATAAACGCGTCCCCGCTGAACTATTTCTGGTTCCGTCCGTTGAGCGTCAAGGTCAGCTCCAAGAACTATAATGCGGTGGTGAGCGAGTATGACTCAGGCCTGTTGCTCCACCTGATCAACCGGACAGGTAAAAAGGAAGCAGTTTCCCTCAAACTTTGCGGTAAATTGTGGAAAGATGTTCGTGAGGTTTCCCTCATGCCGCAGAACAAAAAGATAAAGACACGCCGCGAGGGTTCGTCGCTTTACATCGATCTCAAGGCAGATCAAATCGATAAGGTTGATACGATACTTTATTGTGTTTAATAGTTTTAAGACTATCCTTCCCGGATGACGTTGAATCATCCGGTTAGGACAGCGAGGTTATTTTTTATTAGTTCATCAGGGCTAATAAAAAATATTTGCCGAATGGTTGCGCTAATATTTATTGAAATATTTTCATTGCTGACGATAGTGTATCCGATCAGCGAACGGACTTGCAGCATGCAGTTCGAATGCGCTATAATAGGAGGATCAAATGGTCACAAAGACAGAAATGACGTCCCGGGAACGGGTTCTTGCGGCGCTCCAGCGTAAGCCTGTAGACCGGGTGCCGCATGTCGAACTGCTCGTCGATGCCGACGCCGCCTTTGGCTCGGTCGGGATCGCCGGAGCGATTGCCGCGCAGTTACGCATCGGGAGAAAGCTCGGCCTTGGCGGGATAGTGCGCGATCTGCCGATTGCGCTCAAGGCGCAGAAGGGGAACCAGACTGCAGGGCTCCCGCCCATGACACCGTCGGTGATCAGGGTCATGTCCTGCGCCGAAGCTGAAATATCACGGGCGATAGGCCGCGACAATGTCTCCTTCTGGGGGTCGTTTCCCTGTTTTACAAAAAACCTTCCGTACCTCCTGAACCCCGAGCAGGCGCACCTCGGCGCCGGTGCGGGTGGCATTCTCAAGGAGCCTGCGGACCTCGACAAGATGGTCTTCCGGGACGTAGATGAGGTTGTCGCCCAGGCCAGGGAGTTTCTGAAGCACAAGGGCGACTTTGCCGCATGCGCGGTGGTCATGCTGGGGATCGACCCCGCCTGGCATTCGATGGGCTTTGAGACCTTCGCCAGGCATCTGATCAAAAAATCGGAACTCATCACCGAGGTGATGAGCCGCATCACCGACTGGTATGCGAAAGTTGCCGAAGCACTGTGCGCGCTTGGCTTCGACTTTATCTGGGGCGCGGACGATATCGCGTACCGCTCCGGGCCGATGTTTTCGCCGCGGCACTACCGCGACGTTCTGCTTCCCCATACCCGCAAGGTCGCCGAAAAGATCAGCCTGCCCTGGATATACCACAGTGACGGGAACCTCCTGCCGCTGATTGAAGACCTGCTCAGTCAGGGCATGAACGCGATCCATCCCCTCGAGCCCGGCTCCATGGATATCGCGATGCTCAAGGAAACATACGGCACAAGGGTGGCGCTCGTCGGCAACATCAATATCGACACCCTCACCCGCGGAACGCCCGAGGAGATCGACCGGCAGGTCAGGGAAACAATCGGCATACTGGGGCCCAACTACGGCTACCTGATGAGTTCGTCGAACACGATTGCTCCGGGGTGCAAACCTGAAAATGTGCGGGCGATGAAGGAAGCGAAGCTCAAATACGGGGCCTATCCTCTGCAGATATAGGCCGTGTTGCGGGACAAAATTTAAATGGTCTGGCTGCATTATGACCACTTTCTACGGGACGAGGGTCTTTTTGTATTGAAAAACAGCTTCC
>CAYGXB010000506.1:0-2303 GCA_964353605.1 uncultured Bacteriovoracaceae bacterium | reverse complement strand
CGAAGGGTCTGCAGCTCACCATACCCGCGATCAATAAGATGGTGCCCATGTTTACACCCGCGAAGCCCGGGGAGGACCTGGATTTGACCCTCAAGATCAACCCGGGGGGTATTGCGATCGATATGATCAACGATGAGAAAAATCCCCGCCCCAAACGCATTGTGATCAATGACATCCGGCTGACCTTTGTGGAAGCTGGCGTTCCGCAGTCCGAGCTTTCTATGGACCTAACCCTGAACCTCGATGTGGGCTTCCCCGAAGACCCGAAAACCCACAAGATATTACCCGTCCTGACCATAACCATCACGCCCGTGGACGAACTGTGCTTCATCCATGTCATGAAGGATAACCTGGGGATGGACATGTTCGATCACAGCACCTTTGTGCCCATGATCTTCTCGGGCTTGGCCGGCGGTGGAGGCGATGTCAAGTTCTCCATCTCGCTGTCCGACCTGGGCGTTCTGCCCAGGGAAGGCGTCGAACCTGGGCAGGTCGCGTTCGACAAGAACGGCAACTGCTTCCTGGGCCTGGCTGTCGACGGTCTGGATACCAGCAAGCTTCCCATCGGTGGCTGCTTCATCGCCACTGCGGGGCTTTCATAACTCCTCACGCTCAGTTATACAGGAAGGGGAGAGGCTTCCGGTGTTCTACACGGAGGCCTCTCCCCCTTGCCTTGCCAGATCAAGCCATCAAGCGATCACGAAAAGGATTTCCCCTGGCCTGCCAGCCGTGAGGAAGTGTTATGAGCGGGGCCCCTTCGTTCGATCCACAATGGTCCACGAGGAGAAAGACGGGGTGATTGTGCCCCTGTACGATCTGGTTGGCATGATCGCCGCTCCATGATAAGATCTTGAGGAGGGAGGGTTTAGTATGAAGATTACCACGCTTGAGCTCTACCATGTATCCATACCGCTTAGACACACCTTCTGGCCCACCTGGATCCCCGGGTATCCCCAGACACACAACCGGTTCACTCTCATCAAGCTGGTCACGGATGAAGGCATCGAGGGGTATGCGGCCGGGACTGCCATGGGGAAGGAGCGGGAAGGCCTGGGTGATCTCATGGGGGCGTATCTCATCGGCGCCGACCCGACCGATATTGACCGGGTGCAGAGCCTCCTCAAGCAGGCAGGCTATCTGGGATGGCGCAACTACTGGATCGAGCCGGCCTGCTGGGACATTATCGGCAAGGCCGAGGGCAAGCCGGTCTATGAGCTGCTGGGCGGCGAAGCCCGACCGATCGAGGTATATTGCTCCACCGGCGAGATGCATGCGCCGGAGAGGCGGGTGGAAGAGCTCCTTGCCATGCGCGAGCGGGGCTTCAGGACCGCCAAGCTCCGGGTCAAGAACAGGGAGCTCAAAGACGATATCTATCACATCGGGGTGATCGCCAGGGGGGTGCGGGACAGCCTCGCCCTCGGGGTGGATGCCAATCAGGGATGGCTCGTATCGATCATCGACCGGGTTCCCGCCTGGGATTTAAATCGTGCCAGGCAATTCGCGGAAGCCTGCCACATAAATGGGATCCGGTGGCTCGAAGAGCCGCTCGATTCCCGTGACTATGATGGGAATGCCGCCCTCAAGAAGGTCTCGCCGGTAAAGATCTCTGGGGCGGAGCTTAACTACGGATGGGATGAGATCAAGATCATGTTCGAGAAGGATTGCTTCCATGTGTACCAGCCCGATGCAACCTTTGCCGGCGGCATCGCCCAGGTGAAGCAGGTGATCGACGCCTGCCACGTCCATAAGCGGGAATTCTCTCCGCACACCTGGACGAACGGGATCGGGTTTTACATCGCCTGGAATATGGTACTGGCGGATAGGGAGAATGCGTTGCCCCTCGAGTATCCGCTCGAAGAACCCTCGTGGATCCCCGAGTTCAGGGAAGGCATTATCGCGCCGGTCATCCCGGACAGAAATGCCATGCTCGCGCCGTTTACGAGGCCGGGTCTTGGGTTCGAGATCGACCAGAAGCTCCTCAAAAGGTACGGAACGCGCTTCTTCAAGTTGACCGAGCGGGGATTGAAGATCAAGGTGATCCGGGAAAAGGGGCTTAAGGCCGCTCTGGAGCTCAAGCGTAAAAAGGAAAGCCGTGGCTGAGCCTGAGGATTGGCAGGCATCCCTGCCGCGTTGCACACATCTTTTTTGCACATCCATGAAAATATGAATCATGAATCATTTTTTATTTTTCACATTGCAACCTACCGCATTCTCTGAATAGCCATATTAAGCCATGGCTGGGTTCTGAAAATTATACAGCGGAGGCTCAGTAATGTTTTGCTTTTGATAGGCCCAGAACGCCT
>CAYGXB010000505.1:0-2312 GCA_964353605.1 uncultured Bacteriovoracaceae bacterium | reverse complement strand
ACATGGGCGAACCAGCCGAGGTCCCGGATGATCTCAGCAAAAGCAGGGACGTCCCCTGTTTCGGCCTTGCGTATGTGCATCTCCATGGCAGGTTCTCCTCACTGCATCCGAACATAATATACCCACGCAAAGGGTGCAAGGTGAGAGGGATGAATCTTGCAATACTTCAGTCATGGATGAAAAAAATATGGTTCTTCACACGGAAGCGTACTTTTCGCTCATGATGTACATGTACCCCTCGCCCCCTGAAAAGGGGGAGAGGGCTGGGGTGAGGGGGTTAAGGGCCGTCTGTTTCACCCCTCACCCTTTCCCTCTCCCCTGAAGGGGCGAGGGGATGGTGGACATTAGCAATAAAGCATTTGTTCACTTTTCCACTATCCACCGACCATATCTTGTAGCTTTTTCACCATATATTTATTACTACATGAGATCGTTATTGTGTGGTCAGGCCATCCGTCATCCATGTGTTCATTCAGATACTTGGTAGCTTGACACTTCATTGTCATATTGTACAGATAAAAGATTATTCCAGGTACGCTTTAGCCGGATAATCTACAAAATATATCTGAATTTCCCCAATCTCCCTTGGCCTTCGGATGACGCAGGGAGGAGTGATGGAATGCTATGGTATATTTCCACTTTGTGTTGACCAAGGGGATGCGGATATATTATGGTGAAATCTCATAAACCCTGCATCTGTGCACGATCATGCATTGCGAGGAGGATATCTATGGTTTCAGCAAGGTTCCAACCCTTGGGTTTTCAAAAAGAGCGTCTACTTGCGCGCATGGCTGAGATGGGGGTGCAGGCGGTGCTCCTCTCGTCTCCCGAGAATGTCTTCTATACCACGGGCTATCCTGCGCTTCCCGGCGCCGGGAATCCCATCCTGTATGCTTTGCGGAACCAGTTCCCCTTCTTCTCCTTCATCGAACAGGGTGGGAAAATTACTTTGCTCGCCTGGATCGGCGCGCTCCTCGGCGGCGTGGAATTCGCCGTGGACCATGTCGAGATGTTCGCGGACAAGCTCGGGGGGGCGTTGACCCTGAAAAACTTCTTCAACGGGAAGAATCTCGTTGGAAAGAGGCTCGGGATAGAAGCGAGTTGCCCGTATGACATCTGCCGCATGGTGGAGGAAAACGCGAAGCCTGCGGGCTTCGTGGTGATCGACGCCCTCATGGATGACTTGCGCGCCGTGAAATCGAAGCCGGAGATCGAGATCATGCGGAAATGCACGCAGATCGTCGAGGCAACGGTCAAGGAGCTCATGGAGATCGTCAAACCCGGGATCAGGCGGCCGGATCTCATGCGGGAGGCCAAGTATCGCATGCTCAAAAACGGCGCCGACGGGGTGAGCCACATCACCATCTCCTTCGGGGCATCCAATCCCGAGGTCGAGATCGACGAAGAGCTGGAAAAGGACAGTCTCGTGATCCTCGACATCGGCGCGAGCTATCAAGGGTATGTCTCCGACATCCGGCGGCACGTGTATACCGGTAAAGTGCCGGAAGGCTTGACCGAGCTCCATGCCACCATGTGCGATATCGTCGATGCGGTGAGCCAAGCCTGTGTCCCCGGCAAAACGGCCCGCGAGCTCTATGACCTGACAGTTAAGCTCTATGAGCAGAACGGCCTCATACCGTTGATCGTCAATATCGGCCATACCATGGGGATCCAGACGGAAGAGATATGGCTGACCAACACGATCGATCTCATTTTGCAGCCGGGGATGGTGATCAACCTCGAACTCTACTCGACGTACGAGCCTACGGACGTGTACATCGGCGATGAAGAGACCTATCTCATCACCGAGCGGGGTGCGGTGCAGTTGACATCGCTCCCGCGCCAGATAAAGTGTGTATGAGCCGGAGGGGAAAAGGGGCATGCCAATGAAGCAGGAGCGATTGCAGGTGGGCATTATCGGGCTGGGGCCGCTGACCTATGCGCATCAGCAGGGGGTAACTGAATCTCCCGACATCGCGGCCCTGGCGGCCTTGTGCGATATCGATCTTCTGAAGGCCCAGGACCGTGCGGCAATGTGTGGGGAGCCGCGGTGCTATACAGATTACCGGGAGCTCTTAAAGGATCAGGACGTGGATACCGTGTTCATCATGCTGCCGCACCATCTCCATTACGAGGTTGCCAGGACCTGTCTCGAACATGGCAAGCACGTCCTCATGGAGAAACCCCTGACCATCGTCGCCCGGGAGGGGCTCGAGCTCATCGAGCTGGCGAAGAAGAAGGGGCTGACCTTCATGGTAGCGGAAAACACGCGCTTCATGAAGGCGTACATCGAGGCCGAGAAACTCCTCAGG
>CAYGXB010000504.1:0-2313 GCA_964353605.1 uncultured Bacteriovoracaceae bacterium | reverse complement strand
CGGCACCCGAGGAAAAACAGGCCATGTCGAAGATGATCCAGGGGATGATGAAGTTTTCCATGACCGTTACGGATACCGGGGAGAAGAAAAAGATCAACACATGGAACTGCAGCAAGTATATCCAGCAGATCGACACCGTGATGGGCCCCATAAACTCCGAGCTGTGGGCAACGCAGGATCTCAAGATGGATTATGAGCTCTTTGCCAAATACAATGCCGTGCTCTTGACCCTGCAGCCGGGTCTCAAGGATTCCCTTGCACAGGCCATGAAAGAGGCGAAGAAGATCAAGGGCGTCACCGTCTTGACTAACACCACATCCACCATGATGGGTGCTGTGGCAAAGTCCTCCGTCGAATTGCTCGAGTTTAAGGAGGGGAAGGCACCCGTCGATATTGCCCTCCTCCCTGCCGGCTATAAAAAGCAGCCTTGGAAATGAGATGTGTGGCCTCGTTGCATAATCTGGACATGGAATGAGGCCGATCCTCATACGCATGGAGGATACGTGCGAGCTACCGATAGGATAGGTATGGCTTTCATCCGCATGCCAGGCGTCAGGGGGTTGGTCTATGTCCCGGAAGAGAACGGAGGCCCCAAGAAGCACGACTGCAAGGACTGCTATTCCTGTCAGGTGTGCAGCGACACCAGGTGCAATTTGTGTATCAAATCCAAAACCTGCCTGCAAAAGCCCCCGGAGAAGGAATAATCCGGCCTGCCCGTGAAGGGATAGACATTCTCTTCAAAACGGTATATCCTTAATTGTCTGAGAATAGACTATAAGATTTGCTACACGGAGGAGCATGCATGTCTGACGGGTTGGATATTATCATCATCGACGACGAACAGAATGTCTGTGATGTGATCGCCGATATGATCAAAAAATTCTACGTTTGGGGTGAGATACTGACCTTTACCGATGTGGACAAAGCGATCGACTACTGTCTGCAGCAGGATGTCGGGGTTGGAATATTCGTCCTCGATGTGTTTGTCGGGGACAAGAACGGCTTCAACTTCCTGGATGCCATAGAGGAAAAGTACCAGTCCGCGGCCCACGATACGATCATGATCACCGGGAAGGCGAGCAATGATATCGTGGACATGTGTGTGGCGTCAGAGGTGAACCATCTCTTGGAAAAGCCGATCAAGCCTTATGCCTTGCAGCTTGCGGTGAGGGCGATCGTCGCGAAGTACCTGAAATTCGCCAAGCGGCTCTTGACCGATCCGGTCTTCGCCGGAAGCATCGAAAGGATTTGAAGTACCTGATAAGATCGGTTGGACTGCAATGCAGACAATGGGGAGATGACCATGGAATATGTGATCTTGTTTCTCACCCTCATCGGGTGCGTATTCCTCATCTGGTATATATCGCGAAAGACCAGTCTAAAGACAAATGAAACCGATCTCGAATCCGTACGCAAGGCGGCGGAGCATGGCGATGTCTTTGCACAATACGCTCTTGCCGTAAGGTATCAAGAGGGTGGTGGCGTACCTCGTGATATGAAGGAGGCAGTCACGTGGTACCGCAAAGCTGCCGCGCATGGCCATGTCGAGGCCCAGTTCACGCTAGCATCCCTCTTGGATAAGGGCGACGGCATACCAAGAGACCGGGATGAGGCATACCAGTGGTATACGAAAGCCGCGCTGCAGGGCCATCAGGCCGCTCAGAATATTCTAGCCGCCGAGAAATGGCGAGATGTGACCGAGAAAAAGCACGCAACCCGTGCTCATCCAGCACCACAGGGGGCCACGACCGAAGTTCCCCCGGAGACCATTGAAAAGATCCGTCTCCAGGCCGAGGAAGGGGATATGGATGCCCAGTACAACTTGGGTATTGTGTATTACAACGGGGAGGGCGTTCCGAGAGACCACGCCGAGGCCTTGAGCTGGTTTCTCAAGGCCGCCGAACAAGGCGATGCCGATGCCCAGTTCAACGTCGGCCTTATGTATGGCAGGGGCGAGGGGATAAAAAGGGATCAGAGGCGCTCCATGGAGTGGTTCCAGAAGGCAGCGGAACAGGGCCATTCCGAGGCCCAGGAGATCATCTCCAAACTCGTGCAGAAATGATCTTCGGCGCCCCTTCTTGGGTTGCGTTGCCATCAACCTCCGATTAAAAAAGCTCACAATTTTGCAGGACAGCAAAATTGGACGCACCTCTATTGTGCGCCCTTGAGGGCAAGGGCACAGGAAGGCCCGCGTCAATCCCCTGGCTCACCTTGATCTTCAGGGTCAACATTAATCCACTCAGCCATGTTCCTTTCGCAGAACCAACCGCTTTGCTGGAGATATGACTGACTGAATGTCTTGCCATCTTCAAG
>CAYGXB010000503.1:0-2316 GCA_964353605.1 uncultured Bacteriovoracaceae bacterium | reverse complement strand
CAAGTAAGGGCAGACATATGGATGGGGATTTTTCTGCGCCCTCTCCCGCAATGCGGGCCTCTGTCCCAAGGTCGGCTCGCGATGCGGGAGAGAGCGCGACATCGGTCGAGCTTTCACGGAGGGGAAAGCGACCGATGTGACCCAACACCTTCCACCCAGATAGTGCATGGCACGCGTGTCCATTTCGCCCCTTTGAGTTTGGCCCCCCTGTTGATTCAGGGGGGTCGGGGGGTATGAGTTTTCGGATGAGATTTGGGCTTTTCTGTTTTGGGTTTGCTGTTGCCTTTACTCCAGATTTTTTGCCAGGTAGCGCGTCATCTGACCAAGGACCATGGTCATGACCTCCATGGGGAGGAAGTAGCCCTTGGCCTCTTGAGCGAGCATTTGCGCGATCTCGGCCACGGTTTGGTCGACATCGCCGGTGCGCTTGAGGCTTTCCTCGATGAGAGTCCTGGTCGTCTTGGCCGAGGCGATGGATCGCGGCAGGAACTGCCGGGCGTCCTCGTTGGTGAAGGCGCCGTAGTGTTCGGCCATATGGACCAGGGCGGGGTAGCGTGCCATCTTTTCGAGGCTCGTTTGGTACTGGTCGAAGTTGGAGTTGGCCGCGGTGAAGATCTGGTCTCCGAAGGGGACGCCGCCCGCATCGGATGCCATCAGCGCTTTTTCCTCGCGGATATAGACGGCGATGGAGCAGGAGGAATGCCCGGGTGTCTCGATTACTTCCAGGGTGCGGTCGCCGCAGGCGATGATGTCGCCTTCTTTCACGACCTCGTCGACCTCGATGTTCTCCAAGTCGAGGCCGAACTCGCTGGCGCGCTCCGCCATATGGGCCTGCGAGAGGAGGAGGGTATTGAAGTCGATGATGGCCTTGGCCATCTTAGGCTTGAGGAGGTTCTCTCTGGCCCTCTGCGAGGCTGTTATTGTCAGCCATGGCCAGCGCCGCTTGAAGAAGGAAACGATCCCGACATGATCGATATGCGCATGGAGGATTATAATGCGGCTGATCTTGCGCGCATCGATGCCGAGGTTTGCAAGTTGGGAGAGGACGTCGGGGATGACATAGGTCATGCCGCCGCCGAGCATGGCATATTCGCTGCCTCCATCGAGGAGATAGATGCAGGATTCTTTCCGGCCGAGCAGGGTTATCCTCTCGGTGACTCTTCCAGGCTCTTGTATGATCATGCGCGGCCTCCGGAAAAATTTGTGAGAATATACACGTATGCAAGAGAGGTGTCAAAGGACGATCTTCAAGCCTGCGACCATCCGCGACCTGCAGGCGCCCCGTGATGAACGGGGTGGGAAAAATCCTGATTCATTATTTCTGTTGAAATATCAAGCTAGTTATAGTATATGCGCATATCTGCATGGAAGTGCATAGAGGGGGAGAGGGGGGACTTGTTTTTGGGCATTAGAAAGCGATATGGATATCGATTACCATAAACCTATATCTGTGGAAAGAGGGGGATCCGTATGGCAAAAAGGCATGATTCGGGATGTAACAGAAAAGTAAGCGAGCAGTACAGAAAGCTCATGGAGCAGTGCAAGGTCCATATGGACGCCATGGACGCTGAATTGCCACCGGCGCGTGAAGATCTGCATGCGGTCCTTCAGGAGCGCGGGGTGACGAGGAGGGACTTCCTCAAGTGGACATCGTTCATGACCGCGGCCTTGATGTTGCCGCCGATGTTCAAGCCCATGGTGGCCAAGGCGGCGGAGAACTTCAACCGCCTCCCGGTTATCTGGCTCCATTTCGCCGAGTGCACGGGGTGCAGCGAGGCATTCCTCCGCACCTCCTATCCGAATGTGGATGATATCCTGCTCGAAACCATTTCGCTCGAATACCATGAGACGCTCATGGCTGCGGCAGGGTATCAGGCGGAACAGAATCTCGAGAAGGCGATGAACGATTTCGCAGGCAAGTACATCTGCGTCATCGAGGGTGCGCTCCCGAAGGGTCTGGGCGGCAAATACCTCACCCTGGGGCCGAAAGGCAAGACCGGGATCGAGGTGGCGAGGGAGGTGACCTCCAAGGCGGCGGCGACGGTCTGCATCGGCAGTTGCTCGTCGTTCGGCAATATCCAGGCCGCCAAGCCCAATCCGACGGATGCCGCGAGCATCAGCGATGTCCTGGGCATCAAGACGGTGAATATCGCCGGTTGTCCACCCAACCCCGCGAACTTCGTGGGCACGATGCTCCATTTCCTCATGTTCGGCAACCTCCCGCCGCTGGACGGGCTGAGCCGGCCGGTATGGGCCTACGGAAAGCGCATCCATGACTTCTGCGAACGGCGACCGCACTATGATGCCGCCGAGTTC
>CAYGXB010000502.1:0-2317 GCA_964353605.1 uncultured Bacteriovoracaceae bacterium | reverse complement strand
CCCCTGTTCCGTAAGGCAACTATTTATGAATGATACTTATGAGGATGTTTATGCATATTCAGAAAAATGTAGACAGTGCAATGGATGCATCACGTGCGAAGGAGCGTATTGCATATTCAATTCGCATGGAAATGCAGAAGATTGTTATAGGGAACAATGCATCTATTGCGTTCGATTTTTACAGATACAAAGATTGTTCTTGCATAATGTCGGATGAGACATAAATACCAAGAGCAAAGGGGTCGTCTTTATGATTTCTTCTCCTCCATCTTCTCCCGCAGGAACTTGAACCCCGGTGTGATGTTTTCGGTGATATCCATGGACAGCATGGTTTTGGCGGGATAGCCGATGTTCATACTACCGCCTGCCTTGAAGAGATTTTCCACGAGCGTGAACAGGAGACGGGATGGCATGCCGAGGGCGAGTTCACTCTCGCCTATGCCGGCAAATGAGCGATCACCCATACCCGGGATCACAACCTGGGGGCTATCAAGCAGGAAGGGGAGCAATCCGCCTTTGATGCACGACTCTCCGAACCCCTCAAAGAAAGAATGCACGAGTTGTTCGTAGTCATAGCAGACGGCATGGATCATGTGCGTGAGCTGGACGCCATCCCCGAAGATGAGGACCGTATCAGGAACCATCCTCGCGTCTTTCAGCGGCGATGAGACAAAGCCGCAACACCCCTTCAGCCTGTCTTCACCTTTCGACCGCAGCAGCAACCAGGCACCTTCGACCCTTCGCTCTTCGGCCTGCCTATCCTTGTGCCAGCCCTGCCTGACCTGGCTCTCGATAAGCTCCTCCTTGGTGATCTCCGCCCAGCCGTGAAAGGCTGTGGCAGGGGTGCAGAAATTGTCATCTGCTGTCATGGAAACGTGCATGCCCCACCTCCGGCTCAAGGTGAAGGCCTGACAAAGGGAGAGTTTTTTACCCACCTTTGAGGGCCTGAACACCCCTTCAGGAATCTCGCCCTCATCCTTGATATATGTCACGGCAACCGGGTAGGTAGCCAGATGGAGCCTACTGTATACGACTTCCCCTGCCTTCCTGAATTCATCCAGATTTCTCATGGATAACCTCCTGTACCCGCGGAAGAACGTTACCTAAAAAAACCGGTGTTGCTGTACGGGCAATGCGAAGCGTAGATACCAATACAAGACAAACCCAGCTATGTCTAGAGATTACGTATAGTGTCCTCCTGAATCCAATCAGGGAAAAGCCAAAAGGGGACATCCCCAAATATATCCGTATGCATGGTATACTTTCCCGCCAGCCCCACCAATCTCAGGCTCTCGCGATAATGCAGGGTACGCGAGAGCGCTAAAAGGTAATCGTTACCTCAAGTGGAACTGACTGACTCCCCCAGCGCGAGCCTATTGATTGGTGGGGCTGGCAGTCGCCTCGTCCGCAGGATGGGCCCGCTCCCATTCAGTTCGTCTGAAGCGACCCAATACCTGAACATCTGCCTCCCCCGATGATGGTCTGGGGGTGATGGATGCTTGACACGCGAGAATAAGATTTGTTAAGGGCTGACGTGGAGGTATACATGGACAAGCTACTCGACTTCGAGAAACAGGGGGGCCTCGTGGCGGCCATTGCCCAGGACTATCGCACGAGTGAGGTGCTGATGATGGCCTACATGAACCGGGAAGCCTTTGACGAGACCGTGAAGACCGCGCGCGCCTGCTATTACAGCCGTTCCCGCAAGAAGCTCTGGCGAAAGGGCGAGGAATCGGGCAATGTCCAGCATGTCCACGAGATCCGCATCGACTGCGACGGGGATACGGTGCTCCTGAAGGTTGAGCAGGTCGGCGGTGCGGCCTGCCATGAGGGCTATCGGTCGTGTTTTTTCCGAAAGGTAGCGGATAGGAAGGTCGTGATTGACGTTGAAAGGGTCTTTGACCCAAAGGAGGTGTACTGGAAATGAGTCTCATCCGCTTGGCCATACCGAAAGGGAGTCTCCAGCAGTCGACGATCGATCTGTTCAAGGATGCAGGCTGGCGCATCATACCGTCTTCCCGGAGCTATTTTCCCACCATCGACGACCCGGAGATCGAGTGCGCACTCCTCCGGGCTCAGGAGATATCGCGTTATGTGGAAAACGGGCTGTTCGACATGGCGCTCACCGGTCTGGACTGGATCCTCGAGAACGAGAGCGACGTGGTCGAGGTCGCCGACCTCGTCTATTCCAAGGCCACGGCCAAACCCGCGCGCTGGGTGCTGGCGGTGGCCGAGCATTCGCCTATCAGGACTTTAGAAGACCTCAACGGCAAAAAGATCGCCACCGAGCTGGTGAACTTCACCCGGAAGTACTTCC
>CAYGXB010000501.1:0-2325 GCA_964353605.1 uncultured Bacteriovoracaceae bacterium | reverse complement strand
GTGGTTTGGTTGTCCCAAAAAACACCTCACAATTGGCGTTCAAGCCATCAGGTAGCATTCCGTTGTCCGCCTGGAGTTCAAAGGGCAAAAGGAACTGTTCCAAGGCGGTCTTCTTACTGACACGGCTTACGGCCAGAGCATTAAAACAATGATCCCATGACCAAACCGAAGACATATATTTCTTGGACATGAGTATCGCATCATAGGCATAATGGCCACCGGAGCGGAACATGCTTGACCAGAGGGTATACCGGGAGACCAGGGCCATGTCGGCATACCGTTCAGGGACCCTGGGCATGCCAAACGCACTCCATTCGGCTTCAATCTTCTCGATTTCGTGGCTGAAATCAAAAGCATCATCCTTAAAGCGGGCCTCGGTGGGTGCGATACGCACCAGACAGGCCGCCCGCTTTTTTTCGCAGCCAACCCGGATAGTCCTTTTTTTCTCAGCAAAGTTTCGTGGAAGGATTCCCTGCGGAAACGTCATCCTTTTCCCTGAGAGTTCTTGTAGCTTGAGGATGAGGGGTGTGACTGTATTGAACATACGCAGGATCCATTCGTTTTTACCACCCAGCACACCGTTGCCTTCATATATTTTCACCTGGGCAATTGCGATAGTAGGCATTGAAAAGATGGCAAATGTGCCATCGGCTTTTGCAATGCCATAGCTCCCAAGTCCAAGGCACTCAAAGATATAGGGGAGCCCGATTCCAACGGCGATTGAGAGCTCAATATCGGGCCCGTCGCTCTCTATGGCCAGGGTATCATCCGCGATGATCGCCATGCGGCATTGCCCGCATGCAGTATCCAAAACCAGATGCGTCGGCGCAGCATGGGTTTTCCAGGAGACCCTTTCAGCACCGCGCTTGAGTTCTATCAGATAACGCGTATTACCCATGAGGTTCATGGGTCCGCGCTGTATGCTTTGCAGGAATAATTTTTCCTGCCTGGAATCGGTAAATAAAGCAATGGATGCGCCATACCTGCTAAAAGCCACTTTACTGATATCAAGGGATGTATTGTCCGTCATAGACACCTCCTATGAATTTTCTGTGCATCTACAGGTCTTCGTTATCTCTCCCTTTTGGCCACCGATTCTTCCCCGGCCGCATAAGAGGTCTGGTCCGATAACTCTTGCGCCAGTTCGAGCCGCATCTGCTCAGCGCGTTCGGTCAGCACGTTGTTCACGTGTCCCACATCCCTCTGGATACGGCGGCGGATCACCAGCAGAATTACAACGACCGGCATAAAAACCAGCGAGGAGAGCATAAAGGGTTTGGCGTAATCGCCCCCGAACATCTCAGCGATAATGGGTGGGGCCCACAGGCAGGCCATGTTGGCCACGCCGCAGATGATAGCGTTGAAAGACGTCCAGACCCCGCGGTGCTCGGGCAGGTTCACCTCCTGGCCGAGCGATCCAATGGCTGGGCTCGCGCTGCCGTAGAAGGTCCACCCTACGAGCATGAGTGCAATCAAGCCCATCCAGGGCCACTTGCTGATAAAGCTGACCATGAGAAACGGCATAGCCATGATCGCGCAGATCATGGCCAGTTTAATTCGTCCCTCGGCGCTGCGCAGACGAGGTCTGTCCGCAACATACCCGCCGATAACATTCCCGGTCACCAACCCGATGAAACATATCATCATCACCATGGATGCCATGATCTCGGCCATGCCGTAGGAACGCACCAGATAAGTGATCATCCACAAAGAAATGAACTGCATCGGGATGAGGTTGAGAGCACTGTAAGAGCCGATCAGCAGATTGATGGGTTTGGACATCACGGCCTTGATATCGGCTGGCCGCATATGAAAATCGTACTCCACGCAGCCCTGTGCGAGCACGTCCTTGAGGCATGCGTCCTGGGCGCCCCGTTTGGGGTCCTTGGACAAGGCCATGAGCACGGCGCTGGCGAGCATCAAGAACGCCAGTGAGGAATAGGCTCCCTCCAGCCTCCATTTCAAGCTCACGCAGATGGACGGCAAAAATGCCCCAAGCGCATTGCCCATTCCACCCATGAAGAACAGGATGCCAAACATGAGATTACGCCGTTCCAGGGGCACGGCGTCCATGAGCATGATAAAGGCCAGCGGCCCGGTAATACCCAGGCAGATACCGGTGATGAGCTTGAGCAGGAAGAACGATTCAAAGCTGATGCCCTGGCGCAGGCCGATCCATATGATAAGCGAACTGGCGGCGGCCATAAGAAAACCCAGACCCCAGAGCCAGGTGCGCCGGTAGCGGTCCGACAGATACCCGCCCAACAGACCGAACAGGGTCATCAATCCGTTTTGCAGGCCCATGAGCCTGCCCACGTCGCTGTC
>CAYGXB010000500.1:0-2325 GCA_964353605.1 uncultured Bacteriovoracaceae bacterium | reverse complement strand
TTCAAGCGACATGTCATGGGAGGCGAGCTCCAGACCGAATTCATCATGGCAAAAGGCAGGGAGCAGGACGGGAGGTAGGCGATGAAGGTTTTTCGAGCACATATTCTGGTTTGCGGCGGTACCGGCTGCCAGGCGTCCGGGAGTGAGCATGTCCATGCAGAGGTGGTCAAGGCGATAGCCAAAAGGAGTCTTGCGGATGAGGTATCCGTGGTCGAGACGGGCTGTAACGGATTCTGCGCCGCGGGTCCGATTATGGTCATCTATCCCGAGGGGACCTTCTATCAATATATAAAGGCCGCCGATGTGGCCGAGATCGTTTCCGAGCACATCGTGAAGGGCCGTCCGGTCGAACGGCTCATGTACCGAGAGCCAGTGACCGAGAAGACCATCCCCCACATGCAGGAGATCCCATTCTTCGGCAAGCAGATGCTCATCGCGCTCAAGAACCGGGGCCTCATCGATGCGGAGAAGATCGAAGAATACATCGCCCGCGATGGGTACATGGGTGCTGCGAAGGCGCTCAATCAGATGACCCCCGATGAGATCATCGAGGAGGTGAAGAAGTCAGGTCTGCGCGGAAGAGGGGGCGGAGGATTCCCCACTGGCATGAAGTGGATGTTTGCCCGCAAGAGCCAGGGCGATGTCAAGTATATCCTCTGTAACGCGGATGAGGGCGACCCCGGGGCGTTCATGGACAGGTCCGTCCTCGAAGCCGACCCCCACGCTGTGCTCGAGGGCATGATCATAGCGGGATACGCCATTGGCGCCTATCAGGGGTACATCTACTGCCGCGCCGAGTATCCGTTGGCTATCAAACGGCTCAATATCGCCATCGCCCAGGCTCGTGAATACGGCCTCTTGGGCGAGAATATCCTCGGTTCTGGCTACAGCCTGGACATCGAAGTCTACCAGGGCGCCGGCGCTTTTGTCTGTGGCGAGGAGACCGCTCTCATGGCCTCCATCGAGGGCCGCAGGGGTATGCCGCGGCCGCGGCCCCCATTCCCTGCCACGCAGGGGCTCTGGAACAAACCATCGGTGCTCAATAACGTTGAGACGTTCGCTAATATTCCACAAATCATCTTGAAAGGTGGCGAATGGTATGCATCCATCGGTACCGAACGTTCCAAGGGCACCAAGGTCTTTGCCCTGACCGGCGCGGTGAACAATGTCGGTCTGGTCGAGGTCCCCATGGGTACGCCGATCGGCGATATCATCTTCGACATCGGCGGTGGAATCCCCAAGGGCAAGAATTTCAAATCCGCCCAGCTCGGTGGACCATCCGGCGGGTGCGTTCCTGCCTCGGCGCTCAATACGCCGACCGATTATGAGGAGATCACCAAGCTTGGTGCCATCATGGGCTCTGGCGGTCTCATCGTCATGGACGAGGACTCCTGCATGGTCGACACGGCCAGGTTTTTCATGGAGTTCTGCCAGGAGGAATCCTGTGGCAAGTGCACCCCGTGTCGGGAAGGGACGAAGCGCATGCTCGAGGTGCTCGAACGGATCTGCAAAGGCAAGGGCCAGGATGGCGACATCGAGCTCCTCGAGGAGCTGGCCTTTATCATCAAGGACTCTGCGCTCTGCGGCCTCGGACAGACAGCACCAAATCCGGTGCTCTCCACCATCCGCTATTTCAGGGAGGAATACGAAGCGCACATCTATGATAAGCACTGCCCGGCGGCGGTCTGCGCGGCGCTGTTCAAATCACCTTGCCAGCATGCCTGCCCGATCGAGATGGACGTGCCCGCCTATATCGCGTTGGTGCGAGCTGGCCGTTTGGACGACGCCTATAAGGTCATGAAGAGGACCAACCCGTTCCCGGGTGTGTGCGGACGGGTATGCCCGCAGTTCTGCGCCAGCAGGTGTCGCAGGGGCCAGCTCGATGAGTCTATAGCCATCGCCTGGCTCAAGCGCTACATCACGGACAATGGCAGACGTCCCGTGGTGAAATCAATCGAGGTCACTCGCGCACAGAAGATTGCAATTATCGGCGCTGGGCCGGCAGGCTTGACCGCTGCCCAGGACCTTACCAAGCGCGGTTACAAGGTAGTAGTCTTCGAAGAACTGCCCAAGGCAGGCGGCATGATGCGCTATGCCATCCCTGAGTACCGCATGCCGCGGGACATCATCGACATCGAAGTGGCCGCCATCACCGCACTCGGTGTTGAGATCAGGGCAAACACGCAAGTCGGCCGGGACATCAGCTATGAGCAGATCCGCAAGGATTTCGACGCCATCCTCGTCGCCATCGGCGCCCACAAGAGCTGGACCCTCGATATCGAGGGCGAGGACATGTATGGCGTCTATGGGGCGGTCGAATTTCTA
>CAYGXB010000499.1:0-2331 GCA_964353605.1 uncultured Bacteriovoracaceae bacterium | reverse complement strand
CCTGAGTCGGGAGAGCGCCAGGTTAAGCCTGGAGCGGCTGAGGATGATGAAATGCAGGTTAGGGAGCATGTGTTCCAGGAGGAACTCGAGGGCTTCCGTGATCGTATGGTTGTCATTTACGGCATGGAAGTCGTCCAGGACGATAAAGAGCTCCTCCCCGATCAGTTCGTCCAGTTCGGTTATGAATGTGGAAAGGACGGCACGGCTCTGCTCACTGATATTCGTCACGGAGGCCATATGTGTCGTGGTCTTCTGCCCGAAATCCCGATATATGCCCCCAAGGCCCGCTATCAGATAGGACAGGAACTTCGAGAGGTCTGAATCGGTGTCCTCGAGATGGTACCAGACGAAGGGACGGCCCAATCCATGTAGGAATTCTGCAGCCAGGCTGGTCTTGCCATATCCGGCTCCAGCCACGATGGCAGCCAGTTTCGCCTTTCTTGCCCCGTAAAGCTCCTTAAGAAGCCGCTCCCTGGAAACGATCTCGGGCAGCCTCGGGGGATAGAGCTTCGTTCTCAGTATCTGCGGTTCAACCGCCACAGCACACATGGCTAGCCCTTGAACCTTCCACGGCATCGGCAATCCGACCAGGTGGTCCTCGCCGTACAGGCCTCGAAACCCTGGTCCTTGCTCAGGTCGTGAGCAGGATAAAGCGTTATCGGTCAGTTAAATTGACCCCATAGTCTAGACTATCTCTTTTTTGACTTTTGTAAAGCAAACCAATATATAGCAATACAACCGTTATAGGGGAATATGGCATGGGCTGGGGCTGACCCCGGATGTGCCGTTTCAGCTCTTGATGATCTCCTGGAAGTTCATGTTGAAGACCTTCTCGAACTCCTGGTCGGAAAGTGGTAGGACCTCCACCCAACCCTTGATGAGACCGTAATCGTAATCGCCTCCAGGGTTCTGTTGCCCATAGGGACCGTCGGTCCCGTACAGGCACTTGTCGGCGCCGAGGAAATCCACCGCCTTCCCCATCAGGTCCTGGTTGAGATAGGGGCTGGAGACGTCTACGTACACGTTGTCTTTGTCCTTTATATATGCCCAGAGCTTCTGGAAATATGGTATGCCCGCGTGGGCGTAAAGGAGCTTGAGACCGGGGAATCTCTCGGGCAGCCTCTGGTAATCGCCGCTGCCCTCCCTGCAGCCGAGGTGGATGAGCAGGGGGTAGCCATGTCCCTCACACCAGGCGGCCACCCCGTCCAGGCTGCTGATGGGATAACGATGCCAGAAGGGATGGGCCTTCACGCCTACCATGCCAGGAAGGGAGCTCCACTTCTCTATCTCCTCGATAGGGTCCCCAGCGGCCGCGGGATTCACGAAGATCCAGCCCATGAAGCGGCCGGGATGCTTCTCCACCGCTTCCGCCACCGGGGCGTTGTCAGGCTGCTCGTATATGCGGAACTTCTTCCCCAACAGCACGAAGTTACCTTTCTTGTCTATGGTGGTCGAGTAGAATACCTGGCCCAGGGTGTTGGCGCGGATGAGCAGGTAGCGCAGCAGGTCGCTCGCGGAGGATTTCATCTTGCCCTCCAGGTAGAAGGGCTCGACCATGGTGGCGATGAGCGCTGCCTTGTCGATGCCGTGCTCGTCCATACAGGCGAGCATCCTCTCCAGGGTCAGGATCTCCGGGTCGTAATGGATATGGCAGTCGATCACCATCACACTACCTCCTTCGGGTTCTCTCGGATGTCTTAACGGGTCATTTGGACGTTGTGGAGACTTTGATCATAATCTCCCATCTATCTCTTCGTGTTTAGATAGTTAGCACAGAGACCATGTATGTGCGGAACGGATCTATCTGGTCGCAGCCTTGTTCTTCTGGACTTTTTTTATCTGCCGGTTCCAGACCAAGTCAATAAGCCAGGGCGCGTATCTCTTCAACCTGTAGGCCATCTTAGCGGAGCCCGGTGTGATGATGAACTTGCCCTTCTCTATCCCCTTGATCAGGGCTTCAGCGGCCTCTTCCGGCTGCATCAAGCCGCCGCCCTCGCTCACGGCCACCGTCTCCGGGGGTTTGCTGCGGTTCTCCACCTCGAAGCCGGGGGTGTCCGTATCCGCAGGGCAGAGGATGGAGATACCGACCCCGCAGGGTTTCAGTTCGCTCTTCAAGGACTCCGTCAAGCCCATGAGCGCGAACTTGGAGGCGGCATAGTCCGTATAACCGAAGACACCCACGAAACCCACGACGGAACATATGTTGACGATGTATCCCTGTCGCTGCTTCAGGTGGGGCAGAAGGGCCTTGATGGTGTTCCAGTTGCCGTAGAGGTGGAGTTTCATGGACTCGTCCAGTTGCTCGTAGCTGATGTTCTCGAAGTAATCGGG
>CAYGXB010000498.1:0-2338 GCA_964353605.1 uncultured Bacteriovoracaceae bacterium | reverse complement strand
TGCCCTTTCCTATCGGCACCGTATATGGATCTTCAGGGACATCGTCTACTTCCTCGTATAACCAGCGGTCATCTATGTACACGACGGGGTTGTTGTCTTCAATGCTTGCCATGAGTAATCCCTTGGCGTCATACGCCGTGCCGGGCATAACGACTTTGAGGCCGGGTACGTGCATCAGCATGGCTTGCAAACTCTTAGAATGCTGTGCGCCTTGCTCTCCGCCCCTATTAATGATTGCTCGAATAGTTACGGGGACGTTCACCTTTCCGCCGAACATGTAATGCCAATCGGAGGCATGGTTGATTATTTGATTCATGGCAAGAAGCATGAAATCCATCCTCATATGTATTATGACCGGACGCATTCCAGCTAATGCCGCCCCCACCGCCGCGCCTGTCATGCCTTCTTCAGACACAGGAGGGTCAATTACGCGTTCACCATACCTTTCACCCAGCCCATCCATTGTTTTGCCCACATACCAGGGGCTTCTGACGCCAATACCTATCACAAACACATCGTCGTCTTTTTCCATCGCCTGATGGAAGGCCTCACATATCGCTTGAGCGTAGGTAATCTTTCTCATCGTCATGATGGCTCCGCATTTCTTCTGCAAAAACATGAAGGATATGAAAGAAAAATAAAAAGCACAGAACCTCATCTCTCTATCCTGCGCTCATTATCGCGGAAAATCAGATTCTAAAAACATCCTCCGCAAGCTCATGTTCATCGGGGAGAGGGCTCTCCCTTGCAAAAATAACTGCTTCTTCTATTTCTTGATCTATGTGCTTGGAGATTTCGTCAATTTCCGCTTCAGACAAGATTCCTTGGTTCAGTAGAAATTCCTTATGCTTCTTAATAGGACATCTCTGCATCCAGCTATCAACTTCCTCCTTGGTTCGAAACCAGAACTCCACATCGGGCCATGGCCCCACATGTGCCCGCCATCGATAGGTCATACATTCCATCAAAGTCGGCCCTTTGCCGACGCGTGCGTTATCGACGGCTTCCCGCGAAGCTCTGAGTATCGCCACTACATCGTTTCCATCCACACGTATACCCGGCATCGCATATCCTTCAGCTTTCTGATATATGTTTTCGCTGGCTTGTCTAGAGGACAAACGCATATGGGTCGAATACAGGTTATTTTCACAGACAAAGATTACAGGCAGCTTCTTGAGTGAAGCGAAGTTCAGAGACTCGTGAAAAACTCCTTCATCTGTCGCTCCATCTCCGAAGAAAGTTGCAGCGATGCGACCGTTTCCCTCCAATTCTGAAGCTAATGCTGCACCAACAGCCAATGAAAGTCCGCCACCGACCACGGCTGAAGAACCCATATAGCCGACTTCCGGAGCGACGATGTGCACGGATCCACCCTTTCCCTTCGAACATCCGGTTTTCCTACAGTATAATTCAGCCATGAGCAGCTTCAAATCTCCACCTTTGGCAAGATAGTGCCCATGGCTGCGGTGCGTACTGAAAACGTAGTCATCTTTCGCGAGATTTGCGCATACGCCGGCAGCGATGGCTTCCTGTCCTATGTACAGATGAACAGGGCACTTGATTTCATTTTCTAAAAAAAGCTCCCCCACCCTTTCCTCAAACCTGCGAATCTTCAGCATCGACATGTAGATTGATTTCAAGAGCGTTGATGGAACACTCTTATCCGGCTCATCTGTCATTGATTTCACACCTCCCTGAGTGTCGATGTTGAATGTCGGCTGGTTTCTCTCAATGTCATCCCGGAAGTAACCACTTGCATTAAGGTTACATTATACATAATAAACATAACAATTGCAATAAGCAGGATATCGTATATTGTCGTAATAGGTTGCATCGTCCGGAATTCCGCGCCTGCACTATTGCTGCACTCGCTCACGCGAGCTCTGTTGAGGCATGCTTGGGGGGATTGCTTTCGACCACTTCGAGCAGAGCCAGGATGTCCTTCGTTGAGATCATGACATATTTATACGATACAATTGCCATGAGCAAAACCAGCATCATGGCAATAACGTGGAGACCCCCCAAATAACCCAGAAGTGCGCAAAGCAACACAGAAACCGCGATGCAGGTGAAACGTGTCCCTGAAGTCATTGAAAGAACCGCAGTAAATGCAAGTGCCGCCAATCTCCAGAAGCTGAACTTGCTCGCGCGCTCGCTGCTGATTTCGACATCGAAGTACACCTTATCCACTGAAAATCTCATGAAGCGCCCTTCGTTCAATCGCATGAAGTACAGCCATCTCTTGTTCTTGAGCATTTGATCTCTTATCTCTGATACGAGGAGTCTGAAATATACATTTTGTTCATCGAGATTGATCCCCGTCAATATCCGCGCAAGC
>CAYGXB010000497.1:0-2340 GCA_964353605.1 uncultured Bacteriovoracaceae bacterium | reverse complement strand
CGATTTTCTCACCCAGGTCAGGGATGAGGTGCTGCAACGGGCGGAGCACGGCATCGGCGTCATCGAAGACGAGAAGCTCCGCCTGTTCTGGGACAACATCCCCCTATGGTACAATATGGGCGTCTTCAACTACTTCGAAAAGATGGGCGGGGTGGTCGTAGCCGAGACCTATTCCGCCGCCTGGTCTCTGAGGCTGGACGTGGACCATCCCCTCGAGGCCCTGGCCCTGAAGAGCCTCATGTCCTACCCCCTGGTTTCCTGCGTCTCCCTGAAAAAACGCAAGGAGATGGTTCTCAAGGCCTGCCGAGAGTATGCCATCGACGGAGCCATCCTCCACCGCAACAAGTCGTGCGTGCCCATCACCCTGGGGCAGATGCACATCAAGCAGGCCCTGGAAGAGGAGCTTGGAGTCCCGTCGGTAATCATCGACGCTGACCACATGGACGACCAGAACTTCTCCCTGGCCCAGTTCGAGACCCGGGTGGATGCCTTCATGGAGATGCTCCTCAGCCGGAAAAGCGCCTCCACTGGGCATGCGAGGTAACCCCTATTTCTTCCTTGTCACCACGCTCCGGTTTGAGAATCCCTCTCCATTGAGGCTCCCGTTCATGGAAGGGGAAGTGGGCGTTTCCCGCATACCCACAAATTTCCACGCTGGGCTAGGGAGAGAGACAGGATCTGATCCCCTTGGTTTTGGGTACCACTGTTCTTTGAAGCAACCCCTCACATCGAATAGAAGAGTTTATAAATTGGCCAGAGGACGATGTTGGCGATCACACGATTGAGGGTCCAGCGGTCTTCGAGCGGCAAGCGTGCCTCAACGCGCGGCAGGCGTTTGATCTTCCCGATCCCCTTCTGGTACCAGTAGGCGGTACTTGACCAGTCGTCGGAGCGTCGGTTGGCGTGTCCATGTTCGATGGTGACCCGGATGGAGTTCTTGAAGGTGATCGGATCCAGAATGTGATACCGGTAATACGTTATCTTGGACGCCCAGTTAACCCCGCCGCCGAGGATAATCCCATGATACGGGGCGTTATACGGCTGGGTAGGGCAGAAGGCGCCATTGAAATAATCCTCGGTCCCGGTTCCGTGTATCTGCGGCGGCCATTTTTCGCCGTCCACAAAGATCATGTCATCGCCCTCGCCCGGCCAGTCCCAGTACCAGGAGAGCCGTTGGTTGTGGATGTTGACGTTGCATCCCACGTAATGCCCCTCGCCCTCTGCAGCGAGGATTACGTAGTTGCCTTCCCCGGTCTTGTTAACGCCGCTATCCTGGAATTCCATCTGGCCTATGCCTTTGTCCGATATGCCCTTGGTGATCTCCCGGTTCCACGAGGCGTGAAAGCGGAGGAGGTCGTCATCCAGCGTGTCATACTTCTCCCAATCGATATAGTAGTATACTTTGATCGCTTTCTGGCATTGATTCTCGATCTCGATGCGGGCGCCCGTGGAAAACGGCATGGGGAACCAGCAATTGAGGGCCGAGCCGTTTTCAGGGCTCATCTGCAGCGGCGCTGAAACGAAGTTCTTCCGCATGCCGTGCCCCATGCCGAAGAAATCGCCCAAGGGCACCTCGACGCTGGGAATGGGCGCGCCGTCCCAGAACATACGGATGACGATTTTCCGCAGGTAATACTTTTCCAGCTTCTCGTCGATACCATCTGCCATGAAGGTGCACCAGATATGCTTGATGCACCCCGGCGATGTCGTCGACGCAATCACCTTTGTCTCGGCGTGCCCGATGCGGATGTTGTCGGAATTCCCGCCGCTCGTATCGAAGCTGCTGAACCGCATGCGCTTGAAATCCTTCGCCACTGGCAGGAGATCCAGGCTGCACGATTTCGAGAACACGCGCTTCTCCTCCGCCAGTGCGGCACTGGAGGTAAGTATGCCGGCCGATGCCAGGAGCACGATCAACAATAGAGCATATCCGATGTATCCCTTCTTCATATCCTCCCTCCCTTTCATGCGTATATCGTGAACCGCGCTCCCTTCTGTGCGTCAAGCCCTTGGTTTTCTGGACAGAGACCTCACCGCTACCTGAGCGTCATGAAGCTCTCGAGCTGCATGATGAACCGTAAGCGAGGGCGGAAAGGTCGGCAGCGAGGATCATTGCTTCGCCCCTTCTGAGGGAAAATGTCTCGACCTATCCCCCTTACTTAATGGGGAGCATCTTCGCGGCAATGAGGCACGGTTGTCTCCCCCCTGATTAATCAAAGAAAACCTTTCCCACATGTATGGTCAGGAGCCGAGGGCTGCCGTTGCGACGAAGCAGCCGCGTCCACCACCGCCATCATCGCCGCCGCTGTCCCCTTCCGGGCTCAGAAGCTTGACCGCTGC
>CAYGXB010000496.1:0-2349 GCA_964353605.1 uncultured Bacteriovoracaceae bacterium | reverse complement strand
AAGGATTGTATGCCGAGGATGAAGACGGGAATATCATCCATGATATCCCGAATGCTCCGATCCTGGCGGGGATGAAAAGCATAGGGCATCCACTTATTTTGGATGCTGCGGTCTATACCTCCGGCAGTACAATTACGGAAGATTATACAGATATTCAAACGAGTCGACTCAGTATAGTTTCTGCGATCAAAAATACATCTATTGCGGCTTTTGCTGCGGGATTAACGAATATAAAGGGTGCTTTGATATTCGTTAATATTTATTATTATATCGATGCAGCCAAAGCAATAGCCGAAACGGCAATCTTGGTAAACTCTCGGTATAGTTTATTATACAACACTGCCCCCCCCACTTATAACTACATGACAAATGACGAATGGAGATATTATGGCGATGGCGGAGATGCTTTTACTGGACTGCTAGGATATGAGAAAACCGTTCCTGTTGTGTATAATGGGGCAACTCCATATATCACTTGGCAAACACTTATGAGCTTTGGGGGGATGAGCAATCAAAACCTACAGTATCGGGTTTCTGTTTATATTATGGTTCAGGGATTGTACACATGATAAACATACTCGCCTCTGACGCCGATCTAGCGAAGCGTGTCGAGGCGCTTGAGAAGAAAACATGAACCGAGTCATCCTTTGCCTTGTAGCGATACTGGCAATCACGGGGTGCAGACCATGGTGGGATGTACCCGATGAATACGATCCCGGTTTCGGCATCCCAACCCCCGGTCTTTCTACTTCCGAAGCTATCGGCGCATGGGTTGGCGCCTACGCTCTCTACGTCCCCGACGACATCCACGACGTTCCCGACTACTGGCAGTCTCCCGACCAGACTTACGTCTGGAGGACGGGCGATTGCGAGGACTTCGCCATCCTGATGATGTACTTCCTCCGTGTCGACCTCGGGGGGTGGCCGCAACTTGCCGTTGGGAAATGTGACGGGGATGGCCACGGGTGGGTGATCTACGAGGGAAGGTGGTACGAGGCGCAGACGGGGCAAGATGTGACGGGCAACCCTGACTACGTTTTGAGTATCGCTATTTCCTACGGGGAGGCGATGTGGCGTTCCATGAACGGGCACAAGAATCTCGTAGGAGAGAAAGGATGATATGGAAAAGCCTAAGACGATCCAAGGTGTGCTCGACGCTCTATGGTACGCGGTCGTCGGGTTGAACGGTGAGGGTCTGATCGACACCGTGAAGGCGCTGCGGGACGACATGGTTGTCCTCAAGGCGCAGGCTCCGAATCTCTGGACGCGGGAGGATCACGACAAGGAATGCAAGGAGGATGTGGTCTTGGCCAGGCAGAGGGAACGTGTCTACGTGGAAAAGAAAAGGATCCAGGGGGTATCACTTCGGGAATGGATCACCATCCTCGTAGCCTTGGGTGCGGTCACCGTGGCGGCCCTTGCTTTGGTGTTACGAAAATGACGAACGACATCCATGCTTTGCACCCTGAGCCACGGAAGGCGGCGCAGGCGGCTATCGCTGAGCTGCGGGACAAGAAGATCCCGTTCAAGGTGACGAGCACTCTGCGGACGGCGCTCGAGCAGTTCGCCCTCTGGCTGCAGGGCAGGGTGTCGTTGGTAGCGGTGAACAGGGCAAGGAAGCTCGCCGGGATGTACCCGATAGGGGAGAAGCAGAACACCTACACGGTCACGCAGTGTGATGGGGTGGACTTCCCGTCCAGGCACCAGGCGGGGGATGCGCTGGACGTTGTGCCTCTCGGGTCAAACGGGAACCCGATCTGGCCGTCTTCTGATGATCCGAGGTGGGGCGAGATAGCGGCGGTCATGGAAAGGCACGGGTTCAGGGCGGGGCTGCGGTGGTCGGAACCAGACCCGGCTCACCACGAGTACGAGGGAAGCAAGGCATGACTTTTTCGCCGATTTGTGATATGGGTGGTTCGCACATTTCTATATCTCGCGAGATGGGAGGTGCAGTATGGCTCTGAGTGCGCGGAAGACTTGGGGGATTGCGGCGATCGTAACCGGGGCGATTTTCATCGCGGCCGGCATCATTGCGTTCGTCGCACCGGTCACCCCGCTGTGGGTTCCGATTGCCCTGCTGGTTGTCGAAAGCATCGGCGCGGCTCTCGGGATCAACCTTCTGGCCAAGCCGGAGATCCCGGCGTAGAGGGCGGGGCGGGGAAACTCGCCCCGTATTTTCAATGACAAGACCCGAGGCTGTGAGTTTCTTGAACTCTCTCGTGGCCCAGCCGGTGAACATGATAACGCTGGACCCGGTGCAGTGGGCGGCGTTCAAGGCTCTGGTGGTGCCGCTACTGTCGGACCCTACGTTGGACCCGAAGTACCGGAAGGCGCTACAGGATGCGAATG
>CAYGXB010000495.1:0-2352 GCA_964353605.1 uncultured Bacteriovoracaceae bacterium | reverse complement strand
GGCATGAGGTAAAAAAGGTCCAGCACTACTGGCTGGAAGTGAATGCCATGACCCGGCCGATGATGGTACGGGAGGATGTGCCTCCTTATGGCAAGAGGGATCAATGACGAAAAAGCTCAAAAAGCAAGACAACATATTGGATGTCAACTACGAGTCGATCCTGGAGGATATATCCAATGTAATCGAAGCGGCCAGGAGGTCGGCAGCCCGTTCCGTGAATTGCATCATGACTGCCGCTTACTGGCTCATCGGCCGCCGCATCGTGGAGTTCGAACAAAAGGGAAAAAGGCGGGCAGAATATGGTGAAGAGCTTATCGAGCAGTTGGCGGGCGACCTGTCCGCTCGTTACGGTAGAGGATTCTCTGTTCGTAATGTCTGGCAGATGAAGGCGTTCTATCTCGCCTGGCCGATTCCGCAGACGACATCTGCAGAATCAGAAGACCGTGAAATTCTGCAGACGGTGTCTGCAGAATCTTCTCTTTCCAGTATTGCCTGCTGCTTTTCGCTCCCCTGGTCAGCCTATGTCCGGCTGCTCTCAGTGAAGAATGAGAATGCCAGGCGGTTTTACGAGACCGAAGCCCTGCGCGGCGGCTGGTCGGTGCGGCAACTCGACCGGCAGATCAATTCCCAGTTCTATGAGCGCACCGCTCTTTCAAAGAACAAGGCCGCCATGCTGACCAAGGGGCAAAAGGCACTGGCGGAAGATCGTGTTCTTCCAGAAGAGGAAATCAAAGACCCCTACATGCTCGAATTCCTCGGTCTCAAGGACGAGTATTCTGAAACCGACCTGGAAGAGGCCCTTATCCGGCACTTGGGGGTCTTTCTCCTGGAGCTTGGTAGCGATTTCTGCTTCATCGGCAGGCAGAAGCGGCTGCGCATCGGCGATGAGTGGTACCGCGTGGATCTCCTCTTCTTTCACAGACGATTACGGTGTCTGGTGGTCATCGACCTGAAGATCGGCAAGTTCACCCACGCCGACGCCGGCCAGATGCACCTTTATCTCAACTATGCGCGGGAACACTGGGTGCGCGACAATGAAAACCCACCAGTAGGTCTGATTCTCTGCGCACAGAAAGATGAAGCGATCGCCCGATACGCACTTGAAGGACTTCCGAACAAGGTGATGGCCTCGGAGTACCGAACGGCCCTGCCGGACGAAAAGGAACTGGCCGCAGAGATTCAACGGACTCAGAAAACATTTGAGACCCGTGCCAAACTTCTACCACCGTCACCTCCAAAAGCAGGGAAGACCGAAACCAAGGGAAAGAAGACGTAAGAATGATACCCAAGGAATGCAAACGACTGGCTGAGGTGGACTTCCCGATTGCTGAGGTATCCAAGCACTCGGCACGGGAGAAGGCCAAGATTACCGTGATCGTGCATGCCGAAGAATCCTG
This sequence comes from uncultured Bacteriovoracaceae bacterium, assembly GCA_964353605.1. Classification (GTDB taxonomy): domain Bacteria; phylum Desulfobacterota; class Desulfomonilia; order UBA1062; family UBA1062; genus CAYGXB01. The sequence goes on along the minus strand of CAYGXB010000495.1, from coordinate 955 downwards.
GTGCATGGAAGAAATCATCCAGATCATGACCGTAGGCGACCCTGCCAAGACCGTGGCCTGTACCCAGTTGTCGATACGTTGGGATAAGTTAGCGGAAGCCATTGGCTGTTATGGGGAATATGTGGAGAAGCTCGATGAGCTGGAAGGCGCTCTCAAGCGCGCCAAGGCTTCGAAGCTGCCTGCGGTTGTGTGCGTCAAGACCGACAAGCAGTCCAACCTGATACCACCCGGAGCAGAACAATTTGAGGAGGTGTATTCAGGACCTCACGATTAAAAGACAGGTGCTTGGCAGCGTTTGGGCACAAGCTTACAGAAGCAGGCAGCGAGCATCTTGAAGATTTTCATAGGCATGTTGGTATGCCTGCATCGATGCTCTATGAGACAGGGTGAAAGGTGCGCGGGCAATATGGATTATGTGCCGCCATATGCACGCAGCTCCTGTTGCATGTACCTTTTGACAATCCATACACGCCCGCCACCCACATGAATTATTGATTGCTATAAGCTGCTTGTCTAAGCCCAAATGGACAAAAGACAATATCGAGAGGACTCCTACAGGCATTTTGTGCAAGACTATAGGGACATTAACCGTAAAGGTTTGAGGAACGCCTCGGGCGTATTGAAACGCCCCGGGGTGCCAAGACGGAGATGATAGAAGCGGCTGTCTATGCTTTTTCAGGCACATTCACGCTGGGTCAACTGGAACGTGCCTGCCCGGCAGTGAGTCGAGACATGATCAGGCGGGTCCTCCGAAGTCTTCAGAAGACCGGCCGTGTTGAATGTCTCGGCCGTGGTCCCGGAGCAACCTGGCGGAAAAGAGGTAATACCTCTAAAAAGGGGTAATAAAGAGGGTAATATGACTTCCTGCCGAACAGCGATATAGATGTTCTTGTGGAATTCGAGCCGCTTTTCGGAGAGCTGAACCCCCCTCGCCCCTTGCGGGAGATATATCATC
>CAYGXB010000494.1:0-2354 GCA_964353605.1 uncultured Bacteriovoracaceae bacterium | reverse complement strand
CGCCCCGTTCGATAGAAGTATCCTCGACGAAATTGATCGCCTTATTCCCAGTGAGTTTTCCCCCCAAAATCTCTTCGATCTCGCGGATGTATTCATAGTCAGAAGGGTGGATCCGCACCATGATCTCGTCCATCTCTATGAGGTGTTCGCTCGCCGCCCTGACCGTATTGAGGATGAGGTCGGGTGACAGGTGTATCTCGCGGTGGATGACCTTTTCGGCACTACTCATGGCGATCTGGAGCATCTGCTCCAGGTGTTTCTCGGTCAAGCGGTCCCGGACTTGTTCCAGTTCGGCGATGGCCTTCTTGAAGGTTGAAGCAAGCGGTTCCAATCGTTTCAGGGCCATCCTCTGACCTTCCACCTGTCCTTTTTCCAGACCCTCGCGGTAAGCGTCCATTTCTATCGCCTCTTTCCGGTTGCGTGCCTCCCTGACAATTTCCTCCGCTTTCGTCTTGGCGAGTTTTACCGCATCCCGCCCACCTTTTTGGGAGCCGATATCCTCGAGATCAAAATGGGGTACATGCTTATCGCGTAATATCTTAGACGAGGACATCCTCCCCTCCCTTGCCGCCAATGACGATCTTGCCTGCCGTTTCGAGCTTGCGTACGACGCGGATGATGCTCTGCTGCGCCTGCTCGACGTCCGAGAGCTTGACCGGGCCCATGGTTTCCATATCTTCCTTGAGCATCTCGGCTGCGCGGGATGACATGTTGGCGAGGATCTTCTCCTTGAGCGGTTCGCTGGCGGTCTTCAGGGCTAGGATAAGGTCCTCGTTGGTGATCTCCTTGAGGATGGACTGGATGCCGCGGTTGTCGATGTTGATGATATCCTCGAACATGAACATCTTCTGCCGGATCTTTTCCGCGAGATCGGCGTCGGCATCCTCGAGGGCGGCAAAGATGTTGTTTTCCGTGGCACTGTCAAGCTGGTTCATAATCTCGGCCGCGGCCTCGACCCCGCCGAGCCGCTTACTCTCCATGGTTCCCATGGCCTCGATTTCTTTCCTGAGTACCTGGTCGAGCTCTTCGATGACCCCAGAAGGGATGACTCCGAGATTAGCCATCCTAAAGATGATCTCGGACTGGAGTTTTTCCGGCAGGTTCTTGACGATCTGGGCGCACTTTGAGCTGTCCATATGGGCGAGCACGAGTGCTATGGTCTGGGGGTGTTCGCCCCTGAGATAATCTACCAGGATGGAGGTGTCGACCTGCCTCAAGGAGGAGAAGGGGGACTTGTCGGTAGCCATGTGGATGGAATCCAGGATGGACTTGGCCTTATCGGAACCAAGGGCATCGACGACAGCCTTTTCGAGGAAGCCGATGCCCTTCCCCGTAATACTGCTGACCTCGGCGCACTTGTTATGAAACTCCCGTATGATATTCTGGACCGTGCCCACGGGGATGGTGATGTCATCAAGGCCTGCCATACGCTTGCCGAGGAGTTGGATCTCCTGGTGTGAGAGACCCTTGAAGATCTCCCGCGTGAAATCATCCCCCATGGCCATGAGGAGGATGGCTGCTTTCTGTGGCCCGTCGAGCTTTTTCGGATTGATCATGACCCTTGCTCCTGAAGCCAGCTCTTGATGGCCGCGGTGGTGCTCTCAGGGTCCGTCTTGGCTATCTCCTGGATCACCTTTCGTTGTCCCAGGCCGGCCGTCTTCATCTCCTCGCTCTTCGCCATGGCCTCCTCGATCATTGGTATCTCCGTGCCCTCCAGGGCCCTCCGCTCTTCAGCGCCGATGGCCTTCTGTTCCGCCAGCCGCTCACCGACCACTCTGACGGGCGAAGTCAGCCACTTGATGATCGGCCTGATCACGAAAAGCAGGACGAGCAGGACCACGATGAGCATTACCGCGGGCTTGACAAGGGAAAAGAGGAGCTCCTTGAGTTTGTCTACGCTTGTTAACCTTGGCGCCACTTCCTCCTGGGCGAACTGCATGCAGGATACCGACATGATGTCGTCCCGGTCGGCATTGAACCCTATGGCCTGTTTCACCGCATTCTCGATATCCTTGAGCTCGCTCGCCTGACGCGGGATGAAGACCCTTTTCCCTTCCTTGTCCTGTTTATAAGTGCCGTCCACGACGACCGAGACGGTGAGCCGCTTGATTTCACCGGGCGACTGGATATGTTCGGTCTTGGTGGTGGTGATCTCGTAGTTCCTGATGACACTGGATGTGCCTGATCGTGCGCTCGACGGGATCGGGGTCGGCCCGCCCCTGCCCGTCGGGAGGTTAGACGGGGTTCCGGCTATGCCACCGGGCGCGCCGGCCTCGTTGCCGAACTGGTTTTTCAGTTCCTCGCTCCTTGCCACCTGCCCATCCGGGTCATAGGCGTCCTTGAGGTTCTTCACG
>CAYGXB010000493.1:0-2356 GCA_964353605.1 uncultured Bacteriovoracaceae bacterium | reverse complement strand
TGGGGCCTGGGCGGCTTTCCGGAAATGCCGATCATGGAGGATTTCGAGCTGGCGCGGGAGTACTTCTCCAACGTGGAGACGAGGTTCTTCCACCTGATAACGCTGCCGCTCTTCCTGGTGCGCGATTTCTTCTTTTTCAAGCCGCTGCTCACGGCCGCCAACGCCTGCGAAGCGTGGCTGCTGAGGAAGCTGCCCTTCCTTGAGAAATATTCCTGGATGGTGGTGTTGAAGCTGTCGGAACCCCTGTAGGGTCAGGTCTCGAATATCGAGCTCTAGCAATCTTTTCTGATCCCTCAGCCTGGCCCATAGAAGAACTCGATATTCGACAGGCTGACCGAGAATAGGCCCAATCACCCGCCCAGGTAAAGGATTCTATCACTCTCCTCCAGAAAGATTATTAAGCAGAGCAAGCCTAAGGAGGAGGTTAAGTTGGCTAAGTTTAAGCCGGAAAGGGAGGACCAGCAGTTCCTGCTCCCTCCCGCCCTGGAGGATTTCGTGCCCGAGGGCCATCTAGCCAGGGTGGTGGCGGAGATTGTGAACGAGCTGGACACCTCGGTCATAGAGGCCAAGTACAGCCCCCTGGGGCAGAACACCTATCACCCCAAGCTCATGCTCAAGCTGCTCTTCTACGGCTACGCCACCGGGGTGAGGTCGGGGAGGAGGATCGCTCGGGCCTGCGAGTCGGACACCGCCTTCATGTACCTGGCTCAGATGCGCAGGCCGGATTTCCGCACCATAAACGACTTCAGAAAGAACCACGCCACGGAGATAGAGGCCCATTTCATAGAGGTGGTGAGGATCTGCCGCCAGCTGGGCATGGCCAGCGCCGGGACTATAGCCATAGACGGCTCCAAGCTCAAGGCCTCGGCCTCAGCCAGAAGGAGCAAGGACAGAGAGGGCTACGAGGAGTGGCTGCAAAGGATCGAGGCGGAGATCTCAGATATCCTGGCCGAGGCGGATCGGACCGACGCGGCCGAGGATGAGGCCTACGGAGACAAAAAAGGGGACGAGCTCCCCTCTGGCATCGCCAAAAGAAAGGATCTGAAGCAAAGGATCGAGGAGGTCATGCGGGACATGCGGGAGGACGGCAAGACCAACTTGACCGACCCCGATGCCCGCTTCATGAAGGAGCGGCACGGGGTGGTGAGGCCCTCCTACAACTGCCAGCTGGCGGTGGCGGAAGGCCAGGTGATCGTGGGAGCGGACGTCACCACCCGTGCCGTGGACCGGCATGAGCTCGCAGACATGATCGAGCAGACGGAGCGTAACCTGGGCGCAGAGCTGGAGAAGGTGATAGCGGACAGCGGTTACGCCAGTTACGACAACTACGAGTACCTGGCCGCGAAGGGGACCGACGCCTACATCCCGGATCAGTTCTTCTCCCAGATGCGCATAAGATCCGCCCAGGGGGAACGGGAGCCCTACCACAAGGACAACTTCACCTACGACCGCGAGGGGGACCGCTACATCTGCCCGGAGGGAAAGGTGCTCCTGCCCGTCAAGAGGCGCATCTCCCATGCGGGCAAAGTGAAGAGAAAACAGACCATCTACCGGGGGACGCAATGCGCGGGATGCCCCAAGAAGGACATCTGCACCAAACAGAAGGCGAGAACCGTAGCTCGGGAGCTGAGGGAGGACCTCCTGGAGGAGATGAGAGCGAAGCTTCTCAGCGAGGAGGGCAGACGAGTCTATCGCAAGCGCATGCACACCGTGGAACCGCCCTTCGGCCACCTCAAACACAACCTGGGGTACAAGACCTTTCTGCTCAGGAGCACGGAGAAGGTCAGGGCGGAGTTCAAGCTCATGTGCATCGGCTATAACCTCACCAAGATATGGAGATACAAGCTGGCGATGGCGGGTAATTAAAAAGGAGGGGAGGAAGAGCACCATATCAAGAGATATGGAAGAGGTTTTCAGTATCGATCCTCTTCCCGGGCAAATGCTGCTATATTCTTAGATTACAGATTATTCTCGGTCAGCCTGTCGAGACCTGACCCTATTCGGCAGGGCGGACGTAAAGGTGGTACAGGCGCTCGCCCCCGGACTTGAAGCAGTCGGTGCAGCCCTCGGCGGCCTCCACGTCCAGCTCCTCCAGCATACATTCGAAGCCCAGTTCCCCGTACTCGTCGAGGACGCGCTTGAGGTGGTCGCCAGCGGAGAGGACTGCCTCTCTCCAGCCGCCCTCTTCAACCTCCGCCGGTTCGCGCATCAAGCGGCAGTGCGGCGGGAAGTTCACCTGGTCCGGCGGCTTGTGTTCACTTATCCCGGGATCACCCATAGTCACACCTGATGTCCTGAAGGTCACTGACGACAAGGGCATGTTAACACAACCGGCCCACAGGATTCACCGCTATTA
>CAYGXB010000492.1:0-2360 GCA_964353605.1 uncultured Bacteriovoracaceae bacterium | reverse complement strand
TCGTTTGGCGGATCGGAACTGGATGAGTTCATTGAACCAGTTCTACATAGCCCCGTGTGGGAGATTTGTCTTTGTGCAGTCGATTTTTTCTCAAGTAGAATTGCAGTCATTTCAGAGATAATGGACAGAGGGGGATGAGGGCCAGTGCATTCCCGTTCATAACCGCGCGATAATAGTATAGTGACTTCAGAAAGTAAAGGCGAAATAGATCTTGAATGACAAGACCTTATGCGGTATTAACAAGAAGGTGGCTCGCATACCAAAGGGGGTTGATCATGTCCATAAAGATAACGTGGCTGGGTCATGCCAGCGTGATGATCACGCATGGTCAATTCACGATCTATATCGATCCCTGGAAGCTCAAGGGGCCTTTCCCAAAAGCTGATATCGTTCTCGTCACTCACGATCACTTCGATCATTATAATGAAGAGGATGTCCTTAAGGTATTTTCTGAGAAAACGAGGGTGATTGCTCCTATGTCGATCCCATTGATCACCGACAAGGTCAAACCTGGTGACGAGCTCACCATAGGGGGAGCAACCATAGAAGCAACCCCGTCATACAATGTGGATAAAGTATTTCACCCCAAGGCCAATGGCTGGGTAGGGTACATCGTCACTATGGACAATAAAAGGATATACCACACCGGCGATACCGACCGTATCCCTGAAATGAAAAATATCCAGGCGGATATCGTGCTCATGCCGGTTGGCGGAACCTATACCATGGACGTTTGTACAGCAAAGGAGGCGGCAGAAGATATCAAACCATCCTTGGTGATTCCTATCCATTATGGGGATATTGTGGGTAGCAGGAAAGATGCCGAAAGGTTCAAACAGGTGAGTACGGCAAACGTGCAAATATTGAACCCGGGAGATACCTACAACATGGACTAGGCTGATGCTACAGAGGCTTGAGCAGATACAAGATATTTTCAACCATGCGCCATTCGGCGCATGTGCATTCGATGCTCAAGGGGTGATAGTTTATGCAAATCCCAGGTTCTGTTCTGCCATTTTCGAGAATGGGAGATCGGTGACCGGTGCATCTGTCTATGACGGGATACCGAGCTTGCTCCTTGACGAGGGTCTCACCCGGAACATCAGGGAGCTGATCGAAAAAGACAAGCCATTTTCCCTGACGATCGAAACGTATAGCACACCGCGGGTGAGGGAGAGCGGTCTCTTCAATATCTTCGGCTACCGTCTGGAGCACCTGTTCATCCTCATCTGCGAGCCGATCGGCGGCCTGGCCCGCGATACGAGGTATCGCAACCTCATCCTTGAAGCACCGGATATCATCATTGTCATGCGCTACGGTGCGATAACGTTCTGCAACAAGGCTTTTATCGATATGCTCCAACTCACCCTTGATGAGATTCTCGGCAGGCAGATATTCGAGTTCTTCGATGCCTCTCAGGCGGAACCGCTGCAAATTCTTAAACATGACAATATCAAGGAATTTGCAACCCAAGTGATAGCCAATACCCCCCAGGGTTTGAGAATGCTCGACGGCAGATTCCATTCCATCGAAGAAAACCCTGGCATGTCTTTGGCTGTTCTCAGAGATGTCACCGAGAAGGTGGCCCTTGAGAAAAAGCTCGTGAGGCAAAACCAGGATCTTACTGTCATCAACATGATATCCGAGACATTGAGCTCGTCTATAAGTATGGAAGAAGTCCTCCAGAGCACCTTGGGTAAGATCCTCCAGATCATGAACATCGAGACTGGCTGGATATTCCTCCTTAACGAGCAAAAGAACACCCTCCGGTGTGCCTATGCGCACGGCCTGCCGGATTATGTAGTCGAGACCATCAAGGAGCTCCGGGTGGGCGAGGGGATAGCGGGGAGGGTCGCTGCCACTGGCGAGGCCATCATCATTGAGAATGCTTCGCAAGACATGCGGATAAAGTCGCTTGTCTTCAAGATGCAGGGGATCAAGTCCTTTGCCTCGATACCGCTCAAATCCAGGACACGGTTGATCGGGGTGATGAATCTTGGCACCTATGGCGAGCGTGACCTCACCATGGATGACAACCGCCTCCTCATGAGCATGGGGCTCCATATGGGGGCGGTAATCGAGAATATCCTCCTCTTCAACGAGGTATCGAAGACTTCGGAGGATCTTAAAAACGCCCTGATCACGATTGAACAGCGCAATGAGGAGTTGAAGGGCCTGGTTTATACCGTATCGCATGATCTCAAGAATCCGATTATCGCTATCACTGGTTTCTGCAACCGACTTTTGAAAACCGCTGTATCGAACCTTGCTGAAAAGGATTTCGAATACCTCCGGGCCATCCAGGAGAGCGGGAAGCACATGGAGGCCTTCGTCACCAACCTCCTGACCCTCTCAGCGGT
>CAYGXB010000491.1:0-2366 GCA_964353605.1 uncultured Bacteriovoracaceae bacterium | reverse complement strand
GGCGGCATCAGCCGGGCTGCGGCGACGTGATAGTCGTCCGCTATGCGGATGATGTCGTCATGGGATTCCAGCACCGCCACGAGGCGGATCGGTTCCTGAAGGAATTGGGCGTGCGGATGTCGGAGCACGGGCTGGAATTGCACCAGGGCAAGACTCGCCTCATCGAGTTCGGGCGGTTCGCGTCGTCGAACCGCACCGAGCGTGGCGAGGGCAAACCGGAGACGTTCGCGTTCCTGGGCTTCACGCACATATGCGCGAGGCGAAAGAGCGACGGCGGCTTTACGGTTCTGCGGAAGTCCATCCGCAAGCGATTGTGCCAGAAGGCGAAGGAAGTGCGAGAGGCGTTGATGCGCAACCGCCACAAGCCCGTGGCCGAACAGGGCCGCTGGGTGAAATCTGTGGTGCAAGGCTTCTTCAACTACCACGCCGTGCCTGGCAATCATCGTGCGCTGAAGGCATTCCGCACCTTGGTGAATCGCGCCTGGCTGCGCGCGCTGCGGCGTCGCAGCCAGAAGGGTTCGAAGCTGACATGGGATCGGATGAAGCACCTCATCGCCACATGGATTCCATCAGCCAGGACTCTTCACCCATATCCCAACCAACGACTGGCGTTAACGAACCCAAGGTAGGAGCCGTATGAGGTAATTCTTCAAGTACGGATCTGTGCGGGGGGCGGGCCGCAAGGCCCGTCCCTACCGCGATAATATTTATCAGTCTTCCTCAGCCCGCCGGCTACCCGAAATCAGTAAGGTGTCGCGAGATTTGAAATCCTATTTTAAACCCTGTTTTGGTATCTGTCCCCGAAACTCATTAAATCAATTGTTTGCGGGTTTTTACCCTTATTTTCCACGGACAATCGTTCGTACGTACTTCATCATGTCAAGTGATTCCGGAGAAACAGAACCGTCTTCATACATAAGCAGGTTGAAGCTCATTGCAAGTTTTCGTTCCAAAGCGTTGTTGACCAATTCTTTAATCTGATCCCTGGTAAATCGTGGCGGATTGATCTTTGTTTCAGCCTGGTAGATTCCCCAGTCCGGTCCGTCCAAAATAAAACAAGCAAAGCCTTGCAATCCCTTTGGGGGGCCAACGGTAATAATGCCGTCACCGCCTTTCGGGCCCGCCCCGTAGTTGCCCTTCTCATTCCCTTCGCCGAAAAAGTAATCCTGAAATTCGGTGAATCGGGGCATTACATAGGAACTATAGGAGATGAGCCTGTTGGAATTGCCGGCCTTGAGTGCCTTGCCCATCTGTTCGAATGGGGCCGGGTAGTAGATCATACCATCGTCTATCAGCCATCCGGCAAGCTTCTTGCCGTAGCGCGTGCCAACTTCAGTTGTGATGGAGCAGAAGCTGTCAACAAATAATTTCTGATCATCCTGTGAAAGCCCGTTTTTTGCCCACCCATACTGGGAAACCCCGTTTTTTGCATACCAACTGCCGAGGTGATAATAAAGAATCAGCTTTATTCCACGCCTGTCCAGCGCATCAGCCAATTCTCCTATCAGATCCCGTGAGCAGGTCCGGCCTGGCAGAATGTTATCAATCGCCTTAATCGGTGCAGGAAAATGATAGCTCATCCATGTTGCAGACCATACTACATAGCCAGCCCCCACTTCGGCACACATATTTGCAAACGACTCAACGTTAAATTCATCAATCATTTTTGGCCATGTCTTTTTAGGTCCGTGCTGCGGGTATCCCCACCCTCCCCATTGAAACATCAGGCCGTAGCCCGCATCGGCCATCCATTTTGTGTCCGAGCGGAAGTCTTTTATCCGTTTATCAATCTTCTTCTTGTCGGCCGAATTTATCAATTCAAGGGATTTGAGTTTAAGGCTGGCAGCTTCAAGGGTTTTCACGGTAACACTGTTTGTCCCTTTTCGCAATGCCAGTTCCCCGGGCACTGCAAGCTTATCCCATCCATTCTCCTGAAGTGTACAGATAAGCTTGTTGTTTGGACCTGCAATTTCAACCTTAACACCGGGATCGCCCGCAATCAATATGTCAACTTTGTACAGATCGTCCTGCGGAGCCTCTACAGTCCATTCGAAAGATTCATCAGTATTCGTCCAGTTTTGCACCCAGAATCGTTTTAAACTTTTGTTGCCGTCATGGGCATAATATGTCATCCCGCCATAAATCTTTGCCCGGTCAGACATGAGAACCGTCACGTCGTTTGATTTAATCTGAACGGGAGGGTATGGTTCTTGTTCAATGCCTTGCGGTGCACCGTAAATACCAGTACCATCGGTCAACATAATCAATCCTCCAAGGATTATCAGGCTAATAACTGATAGGAAATTTGATTTTGTATTGCGCCTCGGACTGGCGGGGGACAGTGCCGGGAGGCGGGGGGTTTGGGG
>CAYGXB010000490.1:0-2373 GCA_964353605.1 uncultured Bacteriovoracaceae bacterium | reverse complement strand
AATGAGTTCATTTAGGATGAGATCGTCTTTCATGATGTTTTTGAGTATGGGCTTATCGAGTTCTTGATCTCCTCGATGGACTCCGCATTGGGAGATTCGAAGGCTTTCTGCATGGCATATGAAGAGGAAAGATAGAAAGCTCCTGCCTTTTCCACGGTGGGGATGGCGGGGTTGGTGAGAATCCTTTCGAGGAAACTGTTCATATATTTTTCCAGCAGCTCCCTGTCCTTGCCCTGTACGTAGAGCCGACAGATCCCTCCCCGGTGAGCTTCTAAGAGTTGGTCTTGGGTGAGCACCTCATCCTTAGCGATAAAGGGGATGAGTTTGTGATCACGCTTCACATACAGGTCGAAGGTGATCCGCTCATTCGGCTGTAAAATATTCACGTGTACAGACCGAAATACCTGCATGTACATGCTAATCGGATTTTGCAAAAATTTTGATAAATCCAGACCAGACATTGCGCGTATAGAGTTCTATGAGATATCTCCTACAGGATATGCCCGAGAGAGAGACATGTCGCCGACGCAACCTTGCAGTGCTCTGTTTAAGCTGCGCGAGCCATTGGGGAGAGAAATGCACAGGATCAAGCTATGCATGGCAATATCCGGACCAAACCTTGACATCATAAAGCAAAACCTCAGTATCTGGCCTTTGGCCCCTTAATCTTCATCCATAATTCGAGACCTTGCTGGATTTCTTGACAGATTTTTTCTATGTGTGCAGAGTATACTTAAAATTGAATTAAAAAGGTGGGTTATATGTCCTTGAAATCTTCAAGCGGCCGACTGGATGCAGACACCATCAGGCAGTATGAAACGGAACATGTTCTTTATCCCTGGGTTGCGCAAAAGGGCTTGAATCCGATGGTCATAGATTATGCCCAGGGGAATTATTTCTATGACCCAGCGGGAAAAAAATACCTGGATTTCAGCTCCATGTTTGTCTTTTGTAACCTAGGACACGCCGACCCCAGGGTGGTCGAGGCTATCTGCCAGCAGGCGCAAAGGTTACCCACGGCAGCCTCGCCCTTTGCCACTGAGGCAAAGGCCAAACTGGCCAAACTTTTAGCTGAGATTACCCCGGGAGATATCAAGAAGACCTTCTTCTGCACCAGCGGCGCTGAAGCCAATGAAGGCGCCATTAAAATAGCCCGGCTGGCTACGGGAAAAGAGAAGATCATTGCCCGCTACCGGAACTACCACGGTTCGACCTTCGGGGCTATGGCCCTGACCAATGATTTCCGCAACTGGGCCAGCGAACCGTCCATCCCCGCCGTCATCCACTGCCTGGATCCCTATTGTTATCGCTGCCCCTTTGGGATCACCTACCCGAGTTGTGATTTGCAGTGTGCGAAGCACGTGGAAGAGGTCATCCGTTTTGAAGGCGGAGCCAGGCGGGTGGCCGCTTTCATGGCTGAAACCATCGTGGGGGCTAACGGAATCATCGTTCCACCCGATGGTTATTGGCAAAGCATCCGGGAGATCTGCGATCGATACGAAATGCTGATGATGTGCGACGAGGTCATGGTCGGTTTCGGGCGCACGGGAAGATGGTTTGCCATCGAACACTGGGGAGTAGTTCCAGATGTCATCACCATGGCCAAGGGAATCACCTCGGGTTACGTCCCCCTGGGAGCAACCAGCATACGTGAAAAAGTAGCCCAGGCCTTCGAAGAAAAGGCCTACGTTCACGGCCACACCTACAGCGGCCATACCTTGGCTATGGCCACTGGAGTCGCTGTCATTGAAGCCTACAAGGAAGATGGGCTGATCGAGCGCTCGGCTGAGATGGGGGAATACCTGATGGAGAAGGCCCTTGAACTCATGGAGAAGCATCCGAGCGTAGGAGATGTCCGGGGTAAAGGCCTGTTTGTGGGAATGGAATTAGTGAAGAATCGCAAGACCAAGGAACCGCTCCATGATATGCTGGTGGAAGGGCCGCGCCCGCCTACGGCCAAGATGAAGGTGCTCGGGGAGGCCATGAAGCAGGGCGTTTATTGCCTGCCCGGTGTGGCTAGTGTGATCATGCTGGCGCCGCCCCTGACCATCACCCAGGGCGAGATCGACTTCGCTATGAATGTTTTTGATAAAGCCTTGACGATTGCGGATGAGGAAACAGAAAAGTAAATCAGGTCTTGGCCATCTCGATCTTGCATGCAACCGCGGGGGGTACACCGCGCGCCGATCCCCTGGAGACTGGAGGATGCGCAGGTTGTCGCTCGTGATCGGTATGGCCGCCGCGCTCGCCCTGAAGTGTAGGGGGCCAGATCTTTATTGCATAATGAAGCTCCGCGCAGCAAGCTGCGCGGTATCTTAGGTATATTATCCTTTTCCCCCTCTCCTGTATCCTCTCCCACCAGGGGAGAGGAAA
>CAYGXB010000489.1:0-2378 GCA_964353605.1 uncultured Bacteriovoracaceae bacterium | reverse complement strand
GCTTAGTAAACAGGAAATTCATTCTGCTGCAAATTCCCCAATCAGTCCTGAGACCCTCTGGTGTCGTTGCGGGGCGATTTTATACCCCTCGAAGGATAAAGCCTGCGCCGGCGCCAAAACGCTTCATGATGACGCCAAGTCTTGATCTTGCCGGGGTAGTATTAGTCTAAGCGCACTTCCATCGGCGGCCCAGACAAGGATCACTTCAGCTCGACGGACCAGTATGCATGGTCGAGGAATTGCTTCCAGGAGCGGTATCGCTCGTGCCCCAAGTGGATGTGGACGAGCGGGTTGTGCCTGGGCCGGACGGGCTTTTGGATCAGCGTCATGCCGGCCTGTTTCGGTGTCTGGCCCCCCTTCCTGACGTTGCACGTCGCGCATGCGCAGACGATATTCGACCAAACCGCCTTGCCCCCCATACTCCGCGGAACAACGTGGTCCAGCGAAAGCTCGCTCATAGGGAATCGCTTGCCGCAGTACTGGCATCTGTTTTTGTCGCGGGCGAAGATGTTTCGACGATTGAACTTCACTTCCGTCCGCGGCAGCCGATCGTAAAAAAGAAGCCGAATAATCCGGGGCACCGCAACATAGAAATTCACCGTCGCTACCCAGTCGTGCCCGTCAGGCTCGAACTCGCGACGAAGCTGACTGACCTCGCACCAGCTCTCAAAATCATAGTTGGAATAGCTGCCCTCTTCCAGGCAGACCACTTCGGCAAGCTCGCGACATAGCAGCGAAAATGCGCGCCTCGCTTCAACTATGCGGATCGCCATATAATGCCTGTTCAGAACAAGCACGCTGCAGTCAAGAGCGGATTGTGAACCACCGGCAGTCATAACCTCGTATTGCCCCCTCGGGGGCGTCACTCCAAGTGATAAGAATGTGTACAACCTGCCCTCAGCTCCAAGACTGAGCACTTTACTTCCTTACTGTCCTTCGGACTTTGGGCCGGACACAACCTCTACGTTCTCGGCCCTCAGACCCTTCTCACCCTCGACGATTTTGAAAGTTACACGATCGCCTTCTTCAAGGGCTTTATACCCGTCACTCGAAATATTTGAATAGTGGACGAATATATCGCGGCCGTCCGAGGTGGCTATAAATCCGAAACCCTTCCGCGAATTGAACCACTTTACTGTGCCGTCAGACATACAAAACCCCTTCCAACTACTGCTTCTTCACTATAGCGCACAGCAGCTTCATACCCGCCGTGCCGACGACAGCACGTCGCAGCAGGTCACACAATAAAGCACGCTCTACGGTGTCTTGCAACCTCGGCATAAGTGGCGCCAGCCATCCTGCGGGCCGTATTGCTCAATTCCGGTCCTTCCTTGTGCAAATCAGCTAATCGACGTCGGCCGGCTCCACGGCGCCGGCGCGAAGATTCTCCCGCATCAGCCGGCCCATCTTAAACTTCACCGTCCGTTTTGCAGGAACCTCAACACGCTCAAGAGTCTTTGGATTCTGAGCAACGCGAGAAACACGTGTCCTTGTCTCGAAAACCCCGAAATCGCGGAATTCAAGACGGTTACCCTCACTCAGCTCCTTTACGATCTCATCCAAAAACACCTGAGTTATCTGCTTGACGGCAACTCGTTTGGCTTGAGTACGCTCTGCAATTCGGTCGATTAGTTCTTTCTTCGTGACTGTCGCCATACACTACCTCGCTTGCACCAGAGATAATATCAAAACACTGCAACTTACTATACTATAAAGACTTCTATACAGCAAGCAATTTCTACAAAAATCTCCAAGATTCAAAAAAAACTGGTTCTGTGCATGTTCCGGCAGGTAGGCCAGCAAAAAAACGGGCATGGTTCAAGTAAGTCGGATATCGGGTCATATTGTTTGTGGCTCGATAGGGTGTGGCAGCCTCCCCCAGGGGGGGGATGGTTGCACCGCTCTTGGAGCTTTCCCATCCCCCCCTGGGGGAGGCTGCCACCCACAATTGAACCATGCCAAAAATCGCTCTATCAGCGGCTTGGGGTGTGGGCCTTCACAAACAAGTATCGAAACCACAACCTCATAAAAGACCAGGGCCCGACAGAACGGGTCGAAAAGGAATCTACTGCGCCGTAACACCTTATTCTACAATACTTTACACAAAAACATCGCGGTCGTTTCCCCACATCGCCTTTGCTGGACCTGGCTGCTGAGAAAATAGTCTATTGACCGGTCTAAGATTTCCCGGCATAATCCGTGTTTTGTATTTGCTCGGCTGATTTCGGCCCCCTATGCAGTCCCTTCGATGAAGAAAGGGCCTTTCCGGGCGGGAATCGACGGCAATGCACAACAGTCGAATTGTAACGCAATGATAGAAGGCCGGCCTTTGGCCGAGAACCGTAAATATGCCTCCAGCCCAAAAAGAATCAACGCCC
>CAYGXB010000488.1:0-2388 GCA_964353605.1 uncultured Bacteriovoracaceae bacterium | reverse complement strand
CAGAGCCATCCATGTTGAGGACCCACCCTCATACCGAAAAACGCATCGAGCGGCTCCTCTCGCTCGAGGAAGGCGAGCCCTTCATGCACGAAAGGGGCGAGAACATCCTGCCTAGCCATTTCCCAGTAGTGGAGCGCCCACCTCGTTGGCACTGGTTCGGGCCCTGGCATTAAACCCCCATCAACCGAGTCACAATTCAGCAGGACAGCTGAATTGGACACACCGGAGGTGCACCCGAAGGGCGAGGTACAGGGATGTACCGAGTCACAATTCAGCAGGATAGCCGAATTGGACGTGACAATAGTCACGCCTGTAAGGTGAGGGCCAGGGATGGCCCGAGTTACTTCCCCAAGAGGAAAAGATGGCCCCAGCCAACCGGCGCCTGTTGGACAAGGGGTTCAAGAGGGGGGGGAATACAGTTTGACAGATTGCGCGTTTAAATGGTAAGTGGAGCCAGATTGGCATCTTGAGATGTTTGCATGAAAATCCGGAAAACAAGAGGAGGATATATGAAGAGGCTTTTATGCAGTCTTTTAGTCTTATCGATCGTTCTTCTTGCTGGTGCAGCCATTGCCGGGGACACAATCAAGATCGGCGTGGCTGGCCCACACAGTGGAGACCTCGCATCCTATGGGCTTCCGACGGTGAATGCAGCCCAGATTGTGATTGACGATATCAATGCCAAAGGCGGCATCATGGGCAAGAAGATAGAACTCATCAAGATGGATGACGTCTGCAAGCCCGAGGTGGCGGCCAATGTTGCCCAGAAGCTCGTGTCAGAGAAGGTGGATGCGGTCATCGGCCATATTTGCTCTGGAGCAACCAAGCCTGCCCTTGGGATTTACCGGGATGCAAAGATACTTGCCATATCTCCCTCAGCTACCAATGTAGATCTCACCATGAGTGGCGAGTATCCGAACTTCTTCCGCACCATTGCCGCGGATGATTCCCAAGCGCTGCTCGAGGTTGATTTCGCACTGAGCAAGCTTAAGCTCAAGAAATTTGCCGTGATCCATGACAAGGGCGACTATGGGAAAGGGCTTGCTGAGTTCGCTAAGGGATTCCTTGAGAAGAAAGGGGCAGAAGTGGTTCTTTTCGAGGGGATAACCCCCGGAGCTGTCGACTATTCAGCCATTATACAGAAGATCAAGCATGCCAAAGCGGATGCGGTTATCTATGGCGGGTATCATCCCGAAGCATCGAAGATTGTAAGCGGGATGAGGAAGAAAGGGATGAAGACCATCTTCATTTCTGACGACGGTGTGAAGGATGACACCTTCATCAAAGTTGCCGGAAAGTATGCCGAGGGTGTCTATGCAACCGGTCCGATCGACACCTCCAAATTCCCCCTGGCTGTTGAGGCAATCGAGAAGCACAAGAAGCAGTATGGCGCTGATCCCGGAGCTTTCTACCTGAATGCCTATGCTGCAACCGAGGCGCTCTTGAACGCCATCGACAAAGCAGGGTCGACGGATTACGATGCCGTGAGTGCGGCCCTTCGCAAGGAGTGGGTGGAAACCCCGCTCGGCAAGATCAGCTTTGACAACAAAGGCGATGCCAAGGGGATCGGCTTCTCTATATATGTCGTCAAGAAAGGAAAATACGTAGAGGCGAAATAGAATGGATGGGGGCAGGTAAGCCTGCCCCCTTTTTTTTCCAAAGACAGCATCCTGAGAAAGGATATGGATTACTTCCTGGAACTCTTCTTTGGCGGTCTTACCCGAGGCAGCATCTATGCCCTTATCGCCCTCGGGTACACCATGGTCTACGGGGTTATCCAGCTCATTAACTTTGCCCACGGCGAGATTTACATGATCGGGGCGTTCACCGCCCTCATCGTCGCCAGCGTCCTCTCCCTGCTCGGGTTCAGCGGACTCTCGCTCCTACTCCTGGCCGGACTGGTTGCTATCGTCTATTCCGCATCCTATGGCTATACCATGGAGAAGATCGCCTACAAGCCGCTCAGACAGGCTCAGAGGCTCTCGCCGCTCATCAGCGCCATTGGCATGTCCATCTTTCTTCAGAACTATGTGCTCCTTGCGCAGACATCAGATTTTCTCTCTTTTCCGGCACTCATCCCTGATTTTCCCTTGATGGAAAGATTCAGCGCCTATATGCAGCCGTCTGAACTCGTAATCTTTATCACTACCGCCATTGTCATGGTATCATTGACAACTTTCATTAAGTTCACGAGAATCGGAAAAGCCATGCGGGCTACCTCCCATGACAGGACTATGGCTATGCTCCTGGGCGTCAATGTGGACAGAGTGGTGTCGGTTACCTTTGTCATTGGATCGTCCCTGGCGGCGGTTGGCGGAGTGCTCATCTCATCCCATATCGGACAGATTAATTTCTATATCGGGTTCATTGCAGGTATCAAGGCCTTCA
>CAYGXB010000487.1:0-2389 GCA_964353605.1 uncultured Bacteriovoracaceae bacterium | reverse complement strand
CCCCGGTGCTTGAGGTTGAAGGCGAACGTCGTGTAGGTGTTTCCCAGGGCGGGCTTGGAGATCAGACTCGGGTGCTGGTCCAGGCAGATGACCGACTCCCCCAGTTCGCGGATCTCGCGCAGAAGCACGTCCGTCACGGTCTCTTCGCCCGTCACCTCCTGCTTCTTCCTCAGGAGGATATGGTGGGCCTCCTCAATGATGATGGCGTGCTTGAAATCCTCGCGCGCCTCCTGAGCCAGGCGGTAATGGTGAATCCAAAGCATGAGCGACTCGATGAGAAAGGTCTTGTCGGCGTTGGTCAGGGCGTCGAGTTCGAGGACCACGCGGCGATCGAGGAGTCTGGCGACGTCGAAGGGGCGAGGGTCATTGAGGACGTGACCCATCTCGCCGAAACAGAGCACCTCGACCGCCCGCATCGCCGATTCCATCCAACCGGCCGCGCGGCCCTTGGCCTTGTAAGCCAAAAGCCAGTCCCGCACGTTCGCCATCGTCGGACAGGCCTTCGGCCGGCCCTCGTAGAGGCCCGCCTGGCGGTACAGGCTGTCCATCGCCCGCATCAGGAGAACGGTGACGCCTTCCCCCAGGAAATAGGCGTGGCACATGATCTCGATGAGTTTCTTCAGCCACACCGTCGCCTGGGTCCCCGGCGGCGGGATGAGGGGGTTGAACCGAAACGGCGCGACCTCGCGGCCCACGGTGAAAACCAAGACGTCCGAGAACGGGGGCCCTGACACAAGGTCGCGGTAGTTCCGCTTCCAATCGAAGACCAGGAAGGGTTTCCCCGCCGTCACCAGGCCCCGAAGCAGCAGGTACGCCAGGTTGGTCTTGCCGCTGCCGGACCGGCCGAAGATGCCGATGTGCTGGATGAATTCCTCCTCCCGCAGACCAAAGGGATAGAACCCGTCTTGGCCGTAGTGGATCATCCCGACCGGGTACTCGCCCCGGGCCACATCCTCCGGCGGCGGCTTCAGAAGGACGTGCTCGCTCTCGAACGTCTCGTTTAGGCGCTGGGCCAGGAGCACCCGGAGTGTCCGTTCGATGGTCTGCCGGGTGTCGGTCTCGGCCACCAAGTATTCCTGCCAGAGCAGGTCCAGCTGGCGGCCGAGAACGGGGCGAAGTTTCGTGAAGACCTCTTCGATATTCATACGCTGGTCAGCCTCCTGCGAGTGGCCAGGAGGGCCTTGTACTCGTCGAAGAACTTGCGCCGTTCCTTGGCCAGATTGACGCCGTTCTCCCAGTACTTGAGTTCCTCGGTCCGGCGGTCTTTGGCGCGGCTGGTCAGGCTCTTGTGGAAGCTCAGGCGCAGGAATTCGATCTGGGGGTAGAAGCCGAGTTTCCACGGCGGCTGGAGCATATTCAGGTGCCGCTTGACCTCCTCGGCCTCGCGGTCGATCTGGTCCAGGAACTGTCGGCTCAGATGCTTGCGGCCAGCCAGAGCCTCGTCAATTTCGTCAATGGCCTCGCGGAGGTTCTGGATTCGCTCGTCCAGAATGCCGGTAATGGCCTGGCCTCTGTCGACGGTCTTGGTTTCCCCGATGTCGCCCTTGCTTTCGCTACCGTTGGCCCGCTTTCTATCTCTGACCCCCTCTTCCTCCTCCATAGCAACCGACAAAGACCTTGAGCCGCATCAATGTTCCCACGGAATTCCGCCCGTGGCCGCATCAAGCCGTCTCAGGTGCTGGGCCTGGGCCGCGGGAACAATCACGGCCTTTCCGCCCGGGTAGCCGAATTTCACCACCAGGAAACACTTCTCGCGGTTTTTCCGAGCAAGGCGCACCTGGCAGCGCAGTATGCGGCGATCCTCCGGCGACATCAGGAGCGAGTCGCCCGCCTCACATCGCAACGACCAGCGATATCGGTTCCCCCGCCTGTCTTGTGAAACCAGAATGTCTGCCGGGCTCTTGCATGCTTTTACGTCGTGGCCGTGCAGCTCGAGGTAACAGGTCCACTCCTTCAGGAAGCAGCCGAGCGGGAAGTATTGCTCCATGAGGCCCGTTTCGCAGGACGCCTTTTATACGGATCGCATGCGGCATGCCGGGCGTGCCTACCATCGTCAGAAGGTACCGGATGAAAACATTTCAGCGGCTGGCTACCGTCGGGTTGAGGACCCGAAGGCCGTGTGTCCAGAAGCGGCGGTACCGGCTTCCCGCTTCGAATGTGTCCAATCAAACCCGAGACCGGACGTGCCGAGGCAGCGGGGCTGCACTGGCATCTCCTTGCTCTTTCGTGCTCCCTCCTGTAGCATGCCGCCGCGTGGGATAATTGTCCCTTGGTCTTCGAACCCTTGGAAGGAGCCGCATCATGGCAGCGAGTGCCAAACCCGCGACGAAGAGCGAGATTCTATCCAACATCGCAAAGGCGACGCAACTGTCGCGCAAGCAGGTGGTCT
>CAYGXB010000486.1:0-2402 GCA_964353605.1 uncultured Bacteriovoracaceae bacterium | reverse complement strand
AGATAGTAATGGAAGAGCCCCACGGCGATATAGGAGGACATGTTCGATTCCTTGGTCCTGTCCTCCGGGATCCCGTCACGATAGGCGGAATACCAGCTCCCGTCATCGAGTTGGATGTTTGCCAGCCATTCATAGGCCTTTTTTGCCTCGTTGATATAGCCCCCCACGGTGAGACCCATGACGGCCTCGACATGGTCCCATGGATCGGTCTTGCCCCCCTCATGCCAGGGGATCTCGCCCGATGCTCTCTGGACTCCGGCAATGGATGCAGCAAGCAGGTCTATGTCAACAGGGAGCGCGTATAGCGCCTGCGGAACTTCAATGCCCATACTCGACTCCTTTCTTGAGATAGAGTACAACGCTCTTTGCGATAAGCGGGTTGAGCGCCCGGTCAAGCATTCTGATAAACGGGGGCTTTTTCATGATGTCCCATACGAGGAACTTATGGTAAAGCCTGACGGGCAGCGCGGCGTCGTTCTTGTGCCCGACCATGCATTTCAGCCACCAGTATGGACTGTGCAGTGCATGCGCCCAGCCTGCAGAGACCAACGTTGTCCCATGGCTCTCAAGAAGTTCTATGAGTTCACCCTTCTTGTAGATCCTGATGTGGCCGCCCTCCTCGGTGTGGTAATCCTGGGAGAGTGCCCAGCAGATGCGTTCGGGGAGGTAGCGCGGCACGCTCACCACGAGAGCTTGGCCGTTCTTCAGCACGCGCACGATCTCGGAAACCGCCTTTTCGTGCTCGGGGACGTGCTCGAGGACCTCGGAACAGATGACGATATCGAAGCTTTCGTCTGCAAACGGCAGATGTGTTATGTCACCCACCGATACAAAACCGATGCCACCGCCATCTTCGCCTTCATGCCGCATGATATTGAGCATATTCTTCGCCTTGGTGGCATCTTCACCCTTCCTATCGATACCGACCACGCGCACATCCCGATACCGAAAGGCCTGGCACAGATGGCGGCCTGTGCCGCATCCGGCATCGAGCACCCATGTGCCGGGTTTTAAGTCGAGTTTGTTATAATCAATGGTAAGCATCAATGGCCTCTTGATATACCTCAGCGATCTTCATCGCGCATGTATGCCAGGTAAAGTTCTTGATTACCCGCTCATAACCAGCCTTCCCGAGGTCAAAGCGCCTGTCGGCGTTATCGAGGAGCCCGGCAATGGCTATTTCAAGGGCCTTCTCATCACCAGGCGGCACGAGCACCCCTGCATCTCCGACCACTTCAGGCAGGGCTCCGCCGGTGGTACTGACGACCGGTACCCCGCAGGCCATGGCCTCGCCGGCAGGCAGGCTAAATCCTTCGTAGAGGGAGGGGACCACCGCGATGGTACTCCGGGCATAATACCCAGCAAACTCCTTTTCATCGATCCGGCCGGTAAAGGTGACGCAGTCGCCAAATTCCAGGTCTTTTACCATACGTTCGATCACTCCGTTCTGCTTGGGTTGCCCGATGACGGTGAGTTTGATATCCCTGGTCTTTCTCAGAGCAGCCAAGGCGAGCAGGAGAAAGCGAAGCCCCTTGAGTGGAGTGTCCGCACTGTTGGTCACGATGAGACGGTTTTCCGGTCTGCGTATCTGGGGAAGGGGATGAAAGATGTCGGTATTGATGCCGTTGGCTGCCACTCGAAATCTCTGGGAAGGAACGCTGAACGCCGCGCTGATATCCTGCTTGGATGCCTCGGAAACCGTGATGATGTGGGTTAGCCTTTTCGTGACGCGGACCTGCATGCCGATGAACGAGTACCACCTAAACCGCTGGATCTTTCTTAACAGGTTAGGTGCGGCTTGGATCTCAACATCCCGGTCCACCGTAATCGGATGATGGATGGTCGCGACGGTTGGGAGCATGGATTTGATCCCGAGCAGGCCGTAGGCAAGGCATTGATTGTCGTGAATCACATCATAGTTTTTGGCGTGTCTGCGCATAAATTCAAGCGCGCGTAAACTGAAGGTGAACGGTTCCGGAAAACCACCGGAACATACGCTCAGCCATTCTAAGGTGTTGATGAAGGATCTCAACTCCCTTAATTTCGGCATCCTGAAGAGGTCGTCGGGGTTATAGAGATCGAGGCTCGGGAGCTTGTGGAGGGCAATATCATCATCAAGATTGGGGTAAGGCGGTCCTGATACGACGTCCACCGTATGGCCGAGGTCGGCCAGCGCCCTGCTGACCCTTTTTACATACACGCCCTGACCTCCGCAGGTAGGGTTGCCCCTGTAGGTGAGCAGGCAGATCCGTAAGCGATCGCCATTGCCCGCATGGCCTTTTAGGGTACTCCCCTTTGCGTTGAATCCTGCTTTTCCCGCATGCATGATTAAAGGATAACCCCCCTACCACAATGTGCTGTCATTTTTAGTGACAAAATCACCTCATAGCAATAATATGAGC
>CAYGXB010000485.1:0-2404 GCA_964353605.1 uncultured Bacteriovoracaceae bacterium | reverse complement strand
GATTATGACCGTTGGTGAAGAGGGGGAATCTGCCCTCAACCTCACTCGGACCTCGGGCGCACGCGAAATCAGCCCCGCTTGGTCGCCTGACGGGAAGCGTATCGCCTATCTTTCAGATGAGAGCGGAGAATACGCCCTCTATATCGCCGACTCGGAGAGCGGCGAAGTCAGCAAGAGAATTGAATTCCCCAAGCCGGATTATTACCGCCAGCCTCTCTGGTCGCCGGACTCAAACAAGATCGCCTATCTGGACAAGATGCGTAATATCGGTATTGTCGATCTGGCTTCGGGAAAACATTTACAGATCGAAGCTTATGTCGACTATGAAGACGCCGTTTCCTGGTCGCCGGATAGCCAGTGGATTGCCTATGGAGACCGGCGGCGGACGAATTTCCGCGTTCTAAAACTCTATTCACTTCAGACCGGCAAATCCTATGTGATTACCGACGGGATCGGAGATGCGTATAATCCCTCGTTCAGTAAAGATGGCCACTCCCTTTTCTTCCTGGGCAGCACAAATGTGGGACCCACCCGGGCGACGATGGACCTTTCAGCTCTTCCCTGGGCCAATGAAGTGACCTGGGAAATCTATAGAGTTCTCTTGCGTAAGGATATGCCGGTGCCGGCAGTGCCGGGGAGCGCAACGCCGGAGCAAGGAAAAACAGCCCAGCAAGAGATTCCCTTCCGGATTGACCCGGACGCTCTCGCCAACCGGATCACCCGGCTTCCGGTGCCACCGGGAAGGTACTCGGGTTTGAAATTTGCGGCCGACGGGAAGCTTCTCTTTTTTGAGGCCACGTCTCCCGATCCCTTTTCGGGCAAAAAGAAGCTGCGCCGCTTCGATATGAAAAGCGGCACGATAGAGGATGTCCTGCCTGATATCGGCAGTTGTTTTCTGTCCGCGGACGGCCTGAAAATCCTCTACTCCCTGGACAGGAAGTGGGGAATTATCTCCGCGATGGAATCCCACCAACCCGGCGCCGGCCTGCTCGACCTCTCCCGGCTCGAGATGACTTTAGACCCTGAGGCTGAGTGGCGCCAGATTTTCAGGGAAGCCTGGCGGAAACACCGGGACTATTTCTATGATAAAAACATGCACGGCATCGACTGGCAAGCGATCCGGCAAAGATACGAATCCTATCTTCCCGATCTCCGCTTCCGGTCCGACCTGAATTTTATCCTCAGCCATATGCTGGGCGAAGTTGTCAACAGCCATACCGAGGTTTTGGGCGGCGACATTCCTGGTCCCAGCCAGATCCCGGAAGAATTGGCGGGTCCCGCCGGCGGAAAAAAGGAGACCGGAGGCTTGCTTGGCGCTGATTATGAGATCGCGAATGAGAGGTACCGGATAAAGAAAATCCTCAGGACCTCAATTTGGGATCGGGATGAAGAACAAAGCCCGCTGGTGCAACCTGGTATGAACGTCCGGGAAGGAGACTATATCCTCGCGGTCAACGGGCAGGAGTTGAGATATCCGACGAGCATCTATTCGCTGTTTATCAACACGGCGGGCACCCGGGTCACTCTCAACGTGAACAACCGTCCGCAGTTGGAGGGAAGCCGTGTTGTGACCGTGGTGCCTTTGGAGAGTGAGCGGGCGCTCAGGCGCCGCGCCTGGATCGAGGAAAACCGGAATAAAGTGGACGAGCTCTCGGGCGGGAAAATCGCCTATGTCTATCAGCCGGACACGGGGCTGCAGTCCGTACAAGAGTTTAACCGCTACTTCTTTCCCCAGGCCGACAGGGCGGCGATCATTATCGACGAGCGGTTCAATGATGGGGGTGCCGACACGGATTACCAGCTCGATATCCTCGACCGCCAGCAGGTGCATTGGTATGCGCCGCGCCAGGAACCGGCTTTGACATCTCCCTTTTATATGATCTCCGGGCCGAAAGTCATGCTGGTCAATGCTGAGGCGGGTTCGGGCGGCGATGTTTTGCCCTATCAGTTCACGCTTCGACACCTCGGCACGACCGTTGGCACACGGACTTGGGGGGGCGTCCAAGGCGGCTCTGAGGGCGCGCCGTATCAGATGATTGACGGGGGAATCGTGACGACCCCAAGTCTTGGCACCTTCAGCCCGGAGGGGAAATACATCCTTGAAAATTCGGGGTTTACCCCTGAACACGTCGTCGAGAACTTCCCGCGGGACGATTATCTTGGAAGGGACCGGCAGTTGGAGAAGGCCATTGAGTTGATCATGGACGAGCTCCAGCTGAATCCGCCGAAGGGAGTTCCTCCCATGGAAAAGGTGGATAGGTCGCTCGAAGCCATGCGAAAAAAATGATTCTTTCCGATTTGTGGCCGCAAGTCTTAAACCGCCTCTATCTGTGCTTGCCACTGAACCCGTCGATGACCACGCCGGCGAGTTCGGCAAAGTCGATAGACACCGGCCTGCGGCGCT
>CAYGXB010000484.1:0-2404 GCA_964353605.1 uncultured Bacteriovoracaceae bacterium | reverse complement strand
GGTAATCTTGGCCTTCTCCCGCAGGGCTGTATCCATCTCCATGAAATTGAAGCCAGCCGCACCATCGCCGGTGATGCAATAAACATCCTTATCGGGATTTGCGAGCTTGGCCCCGATGGCGTAGGGTATGCCGGTCCCCAGATGGCCGAATTCAAAGATGCCGAGGGATGTCCTGGGCTTGGTGAATTGCGTAAAGAGTCCATTGTAAAGGCTCGTGTTGCCCCCATCGCCGACATTGATCGCTTCGGGAGGAAACACCTTCCGTGCCATCTCGACGGAGTGCGCCGGGTGAATCTTCGCGCCTTTATAATCCTGTATGGGTTTTTTCCATTCAGCCAGATATTCCTGTTCCTGCTTTTTATATTGCTTTAGTATCTTGCCGTCCGACCGGGCAACCCCCCTATCTTTCAACATGCGCGTGAGCGCCTTGACGGTCGCTTGTGCGTCACCCACGACACCCCGATAAACAGGCCAGTTGACCCCGATATTCCTTGCATCCATATCCACCTGGATGATCTTCTGCTTATCGATGTCACCCCAATATTTGGCAAAGGGCAGATCCAGCTCCCCCAGACAGGTTCCAACCGCAAGCACGACATCGGCCTCTTTCCTGGCTGCAAAAGCCGCCTTGCTGTAGCCAAAGACATAGTTGGGGTGATCATTGGGAATGGCTGATCTCGCAGCCATAGATGTGATGGCCGGACAGTTCAACAGTTCCACCAGCTCCAAGAAATCATGCGATCCATTCGAGTTCAGAACGCCGGTGCCTGCTATCAGGAGGGGGTTTTTAGCCGTGCGGATAAGTTCCGCGATATGCTCCATCTCGCTCGCCGATGGCTCAGCCGGAGCAAGCGCCCGGTACTGGTGAGGCTCGAGGATCTTGACCTTGGATTCGTCACCGGCAGCATAAATAATCGTATCCGGAATATCAATCTGCACCGGACCGGGTCTGCCTGCTAAAGCCTCCCGAAAGGCCCTCTGGATGATCTCGGGTATCCTCTCCCAAGCGTGCACGACCGCATTCCACTTGGTTATGGGCTTAAATATGTCATACTGATCCGTACCCTGGTACACCCCGGTCTTTGTGGGATAGATTACCTCTACACGGCGTTGTCCGGTAATGGCAATGACCGGCACCCCCTCTGCACGCGCACAGATGATGCCTGAGACCATATTGGCCATTCCGGGCCCTGCTCCAGCCATGACCACGGGAACTTCTCCGGTGGTTTTATACACCCCCTCGGCTATGTGAACACCCGCCGCCTCATGCCGGGGAGAAACCCACCTGATGCCATATTTTTCACAGTTGAGCATCACTGGATGATAAGATGAATCTGTAATGCCAATGATCCTTTTTACCCCCTCCTTCTGAAGACACTTGACGATCAGTTCTCCTCCCGTGATCTCTGCCATAAACACCTCCCTTTATTTATATTTAGTGCTCATTTTTTTGATATATTTGATATATCAACTTTTTCTTCTACCTTCTGACCTGCAATCATTTCGTAAAGCGGCATTATAACGCCTAAGCTAGGACCAGCCGACATGCCTCCATCTATGGAGATGGCCTGTCCGGTAATAAAAGCACTCTCATCGCTGGCCAGAAAATGATAGAGAGCTGCTATCTCCTCAGATTTTCCCAACCTGCCAAGGGGTTGGAGCTTCGCCGCAAGTTTAAGCTCTATCTCCACAGCACCTCCCGCATAAGCCATAGGGGTATCACAGGTCCCCGGACATATGCAATTGACCCTTATCCCCCTGGGTGCCAACTCAAGCGCGGCTGTCTTCGTGATGCCTATAATGGCTGACTTGCAAACAACATAAATACCATACATGGGCGTACCAAACAAACCTGCATAAGAAGCTGTATTCATGATAGAGCCTCCATCTGCCATACATGCTGCGGCATGTTTGATTCCCCACAGGACACCTTTAAAATTAACATTAAATGCTTTATCCAACGCCTCTGCACTAATGTTTTCTACAAGCAGAGTCTCACCTGCAATTCCAGCGTTGTTGACAACAATGTTAAGTTTGCCAAACTCTGCGACGGCTCTATCCATAAGATTCTTGACTTGATCTTCTTGAGACACATCGGTTTTCACATATATACCTCGAGTTTCTTTGGCGACATCACTTGCATCCTTAATATCAGCCACCACTACTTTCGCCCCCGCCTGGGAGAATCTCACGGCAGTTGCTTTACCAAACCCTGAAGCCCCACCAGTAATCACTGCCACTTTCCCTTGCAATGAAAACATTTATGTCCTCCAAAGTTTTTCTTCAAGATTCTGTCCTGTATTTTCTGTAAAAGGTAAAACGCGCCAAGGGCATTTCCGATTCTTTAGATTGTCCATAGCCTCGGCGCCGGATAGTGCCACCACCTCTTTCGGCTGCCTGCTTT
>CAYGXB010000483.1:0-2408 GCA_964353605.1 uncultured Bacteriovoracaceae bacterium | reverse complement strand
TTGTGCGGGGCGAGCTGCGCGCCTGTAAACGGCAACATCTCCTTCCGGGTGTCCTCTCGACCCGCATGTGGATCAAGCAGTGCAACCACACCTGCGAGACCCTCCTCGAACAGTGGGCCGAGCCCTTCACGGCCT
This sequence comes from uncultured Bacteriovoracaceae bacterium, assembly GCA_964353605.1. GTDB lineage: Bacteria > Desulfobacterota > Desulfomonilia > UBA1062 > UBA1062 > CAYGXB01. Next base: position 2,273 of record CAYGXB010000483.1, on the reverse strand, counting down.
GGGCGTATCTCATGGGTGAGAAAAAAAGCGATGTGCTTGATAAATTGCGGGATGTGCGGCTGATTGAGAATCCAGCTCCTCTGGTAAGGAGGGCATGGCAGCTGCTCCTGGAGTGCCATCCACACGACTCGATCTGCGGGTGCTCGATCGACCAGGTGCACGCGGAGATGCAAAGCCGTTTCGATCAGGTGGAGCAAATCGGCGCGGAAATAGCCGCGCAAGCTCTTTCAGCCCTTAGCCTGCACATCGACACGCATGCGGCCGAAGGGCAACGGGGAAAAGAGGCCCGGGCTTCCGCCATTGTTGTCTATAATCCAATTCATGGACCAAGGACTGACCTTGTTTTCGTCCAGGTCCTCCTACCGCTTGGGGCCCAGGACATCATGTTCCTCGACGATGTCGGCAACCCGATGCCGCACCGGGTGCTTGAGACACCCCTGCCAACCGAGGTGTTCAAAGCGGAGCTCGACCGGAACGGGCTGCTTGCCATGCTGCAGATGGCGCAGGAGGCACGGATTCCGGGCATGCGGATCTTCGATGCAGGCTTCAGGCGGGAAGGAGAGAATTTTTATCTCGATATCGCCCTATGCGATTCCGCGCTCGATGCCGAGGGCGGGCTCCAGACACACGCAGCCGAAATCGAAGGATTCATGGCCGATACGGCGATCCGGAGATTTCATCTGCGGGTGAACATGCATATGCCGGCCACACTCCAGTTTATCGCACGGGATGTGCCCGTGTTTGGATACAAGACGTACCGTATGCAGGCCGCACAGGAGATCAAAAAAGAGCTGAAACAGGTAACCACCCGCATCGAGAACGAGTTCTTCACTCTGGAGGCCAGCCCGGCCGACGGCACCCTGACGGTGACCGACAAGCGGAACGGGGCAGTATTCAGGGGCTTGAACCGTTTCGTCGACGGCGGTGACTGCGGGGATGAATACAATTACTGCCCGCCGGTAGCGGATAGGCTCATCGATACGCCGCACATTCAGTCCATACGGGTGGAGACAGACAATCTCATGCAGGCTACCGAGGTATCTCTTATCCCTTCTGTCCCGGCGACTTTGAGCGCAGACCGTCAATCGCGGAGCGAAGAGTCCACATCCCTGACCATCGTCACGCGGGCTACACTCGCCCCTGGTGTGGAGCGCGTCGATATTGCGACCCGGGTGGAGAACCTCACGCGAGACCACCGCCTGCGCGTGCATTTTCCGGTGCCGTTTTTTACCAACACTGCCAGCTATGATGGCCATTTCGAAGTGGTGGAGCGTTCAATCGGTCTACCTGAATATGATGCGACCTGGGTGGAAGATCCGCGCCCCGAGGTTCCCCAACGGGCGTTCACCGATGTCTCTGACGGCGCCAGCGGACTCATGATTGCGAATCGAGGTCTGCCAGAGGTGGAGGTATGCCGGGCCGCACAAGGGATGGAGATCGCGCTCACCTTACTGCGCTGCGTGGGCTGGCTCTCGCGGGATGATTTCCCGGCGCGCAAGGGCCATGCCGGGCCGCCCGGGCTGGAGACGCCTGCCGCCCAAATGCCCGGGACACATACGTTTGCATATTCCATCATCCCGCATCAAGGTTCGTGGCGTTCCGCATACCTACATGCCTACGCCTTCAATGCGCCGCTCAAGGCGGTTGCGACCACCATCCATAAGGGCCGCCTGCCGCATATCGGCTCATTCCTGCGGGTCGAGCCTCCGGAGTTCGTCTTAAGTGCCATAAAGACGGCCGAGGACAATCATGGCCTCATCATCCGGGGATACAATATCGGCGGAGAGTCGATCGAGGTATCGCTCAGGCCCTTGGAAACCTTTGCAAGGATTTCCCGCGTCATGCTCGATGAGACGGGCGAGACCGAGCTTCCTCTGGACCTGGATGGTACGGTGCGCTTTCAAGCACGGGGCCACGAGATCGTCACCTTCAGATTTAGATAGAGATCTCTCTTGTTGGAGCTTGCAGCAGTTTTGGAAGTGTAAGATAAAGAGCTCCATGCACAGAACGTTTTCGCTGCCCGCCTCTTCCATTCGTCAAAGCGGGTGGCGCAGACTGCATGCATAAAAAAATCTATGCGCTGGGTCCAGGGAAACCTCTTTTTCACAATTCTGCAGGGATAGCAGAATTGGACAAAGAACCAGGTGCGTCCAAAGGGCGAGGTGCAGGGATTAACCAAGTCAAAAGAGGTTTCCCCGGATCGTTTTACAGATACATACGCGGGACGCGGCGGCTCATGTTGCAGGTGATCTCGTAAGGGATGGTGTCGCACC
>CAYGXB010000482.1:0-2412 GCA_964353605.1 uncultured Bacteriovoracaceae bacterium | reverse complement strand
GATGGGGGCACACAAGATCATCACCTGTCCGCAGTGCGGCTTCGTCATGAGCACCTTTCGCAACCCGCTGCCTACGGTGGATATCATCATAGAGCGCGATGGCGGCATCGTGCTCATCAACCGGAAGATCCCGCCACTGGGCTGGGCCTTGCCCGGCGGCTTCGTCGCTTACGGTGAAGCGGTTGAGGAGGCCGCTCGCAGAGAGGCCAGGGAAGAGACCAACCTCGCGCTGGCCGATATGTGGATGTTCCATGTCTATTCCGCCCCGGACCGGGATCCCAGGGGCCATACCATCACCACGGTCTTCGTGGCCAAAGGGTGCGGAGAGCTGAGGGGCCAGGATGATGCAGCGGTAGCCGAGGTCTTCACCCTCGATGGGCTCCCGAGCCTCATTGCCTTCGATCACGGCAGGATACTGGCGGATTACCAGGCCTGGAGAAGCGGCGAAAAGATGGGCATGGCGCTGAAATGACGGAACGGGTTTTCCTCATCGACGGCAGCTCGTACATCTACCGGGCATTCTATGCCATGCGGGAACTCTCCAACTCGAAAGGGTTGCCGACCAATGCCGTCTACATTCTCACCCGTATGCTCCTGAAATTGCTGAAAGAGAAATCCCCGCGGTACATCGCCTTCGTCCTCGACTCGAAGGGGCCCACCCACCGCCACGAGACGTTCGAGGCCTACAAAGCCACCCGCCAGAAGATGCCCGAGGCCCTCCAGGTCCAGTTCCCTTATATCCTCGAGGTGGTCAAGGCGCTCGGCATCCCCATTCTCCAGAAGGAGAAGCTCGAGGCGGACGATATCATCGCCGCGCTGGCCCGGCGGTTCAAACCGCAGGTGGACGTAGTCGTCGTCTCCGGTGACAAGGACCTCATGCAGCTCGTGGACGCCAAGGTCATCGTCTGGGACACCCTCAAGGACCAGCTTTATGACACGGACGGGGTGAAGGCCAGGTTCAAGATCGGGCCGGAATTCATCGCAGATTTCCTTGCCATCATGGGCGACAGCTCGGACAACATACCCGGGGTCCCCGGCATCGGCGAAAAAGGGGCCATTGACCTCATCACCCGCTTCGGCCATCTCGAGGAAATCGTCAAGAACTCCGACGCCATCCCCTCTGAGAAACAGAAGAAAGCGATCAAGGAAAACACCGCAAGGGCCCGCCTCAGCCTCGAATTGGCGCGACTCGATCGGGATGCCGATCTCGTAACAACCCTTTCTGACCTGAGCTTAAGCACCCGCAATGTGGAAAGACTCGCAGCCCTCTTTCAGGAACTCGAGTTCAAAGCCCTCCTATCCGCACTGGGCAAGGAACCCGTGTCTGTTAGCCCTGAACCCGAAGGCACGGTCGTATACCGTTGCAGCCCTGATATCGATGGTACGGCAGGATATTACGTCCTTCACGGGGCAGGCTCTGCAGTGACAACCGCAGAAACGACCTCTGTATGCATGGGGGAGCGAGCATACCTGGCGCCCTTCCAGACAGACGGTATCACCCTATGTATGCATGACGCCAAGGAGGCCATCGTCCAGGCGAAGAGACAGGGCCTCGAGGTACGGGCACTTATCTTCGATACCCTGCTTGCCGCCTACTGCACCGACGCCGCCAGCAGCGGGACCCGCCTGGAAGACCTCGCCAGGTCCTACCTGAACCGGAACATCTACACCCCGAAAGACATCCTCGGCTCCGGCAAATTCGCGCGGGATATCGAGTCACTAGCAAAGGAGGAAAAGGCAAAGTTCCTCGCTTCCCATGCCCAGGTCCTCCTCCCTTTGAAACAGAAGCTTGAAGAACATATGGTACGGGTCGGCGTGGAAAGGATATTCTCCGAGATCGAGATCCCGCTCACCTTCGTGCTCGCCGACATGGAGTCCGCGGGTGTCCTCATCGATCCCGGGGTGCTCTTGAGCATCTCCGACGAAATCGCCACTCTCACCGCCGACCTCGAAAAGCGCATCTACACGCATGCCGGCAAGACCTTCAATATCAATTCTCCGCAGCAGCTTTCCAAGGTGCTCTTCGAGGACCTCAATCTGCCCATCGTCAAGAAGACCAAGACGGGCATATCGACCGACAGCGCCGTCCTGGAGAGCCTGGCGCTCAAACACGAGGTCCCGGCGCTTATCCTCGACTACCGCATGCTCTCGAAACTGAAGAACACCTACGTCGATACGCTGCCGACCATGATCGACCCGGCTACGGGCAGGGTCCATACGAACTTCAACCAGGCCATTACCGCCACCGGCCGCATCTCCTCCTCCGACCCGAACCTCCAGAACATCCCCATCCGGACCGACATCGGCCGTCGCATCCGCGAGGCTTTCGTAGCCCCAGAAGGCTTCCTCCTCATGAGCGCAGACTACTCCCAGATCGAGCTCAGGATCCTGGCGCACATCACGCGGGATAAG
>CAYGXB010000481.1:0-2412 GCA_964353605.1 uncultured Bacteriovoracaceae bacterium | reverse complement strand
AAGTGACGATCGAAGGGCATACGGACAATGTCGGCGGGGCCAAGTATAACGAGAAGCTGTCCCAGAAAAGGGCCGTGAGCGTAAAGAAGTACCTGGTAGACAGGTTCGGCATCGCTGCCTCCCGCCTGACCGCCAAGGGTTATGGGCTGACAAAGCCCATCGCCGACAACAAGACCGCTGCCGGCAGACAGAAAAACCGTCGGGTAGAAGCCGTGGCGGACTACGAGTTCACGAAGTAGCCTTTCACAAGTCATAAGCGCTTAAGGCAGCATGCTTGTGGCCAAGGCTCCTTGAGTTTTGCTTGCTCGGGGGGCCTTGAGCCTTTTTCCAGAACTAAAATCAAGATAGTTCTCTGAACCCCTTTCCTCCCCATCAGTTTTGCTTTATATAGGAATAGATGCTTTTATTCTTTTTCGTCATGTCTGAAAGGAAAGGGGATATATGAAAATCTCGATCATCGGCGCCGGGAATGTGGGGGCGACGACCGCCCTGATGCTGGCGCAAAAGAACGTGGCAGATATCGTACTCTTCGATATCGTCCCTGGGATTCCCAAGGGCAAAGGGTTGGATATCGCCCAGGCCGCCCCGATCGCCCGCTTTGAAAGCCGCATCAGTGGAACGGAAAGCTATGAAGATATCGCCGATTCAGACATCGTGGTCATCACGGCTGGCCTACCGCGCAAGCCGGGTATGAACAGAATGGACCTGTTGAAAACCAATGCCGGGATCGTTTCCGCCATTGCACAGAATATCGCCCGCTATGCGCCGCATGCCATGTTGGTCGTGGTCACCAATCCGCTCGATGTCATGGCCTACGTCGTATGGAAATTCAGTGGTTTCCCGAAACAGCGGGTGGTCGGGATGGCCGGTGTCCTCGACTCCTCGCGCTTCCGCCATTTCATTGCCGAGACGCTGAATGTATCCGTGGAGGATACCCAGGCGCTCGTCTTGGGAGGGCATGGAGATTCCATGGTGCCGCTCCCCCGCTACGCCACGGTCTCCGGCATTCCCATTACCCAACTGCTCCCCCACGATGCCATCATGCGCCTCGTGGAGAGAACGCGCAAGGGCGGAACCGAGATCGTCAACCTGCTGAAGACCGGCGGTGCCTCTATCCCGGCAGCAGCCGCGGCTACCCAGATGGTAGAGGCCATCATCCGCGATACAAAGCGGATGCTGCCGGCCTCGGTGTACCTGGAAGGCGAATTCGGCGTCCAGGGCCTCTTCCTCGGTGTGCCGATTATCCTCGGAAGGGGCGGCGTGGAGCGGATCATCGAGATCGAATTGACCCCTGAGGAGCACAAAGCCCTGCTGGAATCCGCCGCCGACGTGAGAAAAGGCCTTCTGGAATGGGAGAAAACGGGTCAAGGCAAAACCCGCAAGACAAGACCGCGGACACCGGTCTGATACGAGGTTGCAATCAAGAAAATCTCATATCCTCCAGCCCAACTCTGAATCTTCAGGGGGCAAGACATGCGCCGCAGTAACCGAGCACCGGCCCGGAGTTCTAGAGTACAGTGACTACGGCAGATGCTTGGCTCCCTTCGTAAAATGATGGAATTGGTCAAACCAGACTTCAGGATTTTTTCTCGGGAATGAGGCCTTCCACCGAACTGAGCGCCTCCTTCGAAACCTGCGCTGCGAGCCGGTTCTCCTCCTGGATCTTCAGATACACCTCCTCGCGATAGATCTCGACCTCCTTCGGAGCCAATATCCCCAGCTTGACCTGTGTACCTCGGATATCAACCACGTGTATCTGGATGTCATCGCCGATGGCGATCGACTCACCGACCTTCCTTGTCAATATGAGCAATCAGCCCTCCCGCGGCCTAATTTTTCAGACGATACTACATCATTGTTTTAGGGAAAGCAACGTCTGGAGCATCTCGTCGGATACGGCGATCAGCTTCGATGCCGCCTGGTAGGCATGCTGGAACTTCAGGAGATCTGCCATCTCTTCGTCCAGGTTCACCCCGGCGACCGATTCCTTGCGGCTGACATATTCCCCCAGCAAGGTGTCATTGTACTTCTCGTTCATCTGGGCGTTCTGCGTATGGACGCCGACCTCGGATATGAACGAACTGTAGTAGGCATCCATGGTGGTGTTGTTGCCGCCCATATCGATGACTTTATCCTGCAGACCGAAGATGGCGAGCGCCGTCGTATTATCGCCGGGGGCAACCCGGTTGTTGCTGTCGAGACGGCCGGCTGCGATCAGGTCGAGATTGCTCTCCAGAGCAGGGTTCACGTCTATGTTCTCGGTAAAATCATCAGCTTGCGCATCCCAGGTGAAGTAGGAATTCACCCCCAGGATGGCCAGGGCATGGTTCGATTCGCCCGAGGTGCTGGTCTTGATGGCAAAGGTGAATCCGGCATCGGCGGTGAGCTGAAGATAGTTGTCCGCATCCAGTG
>CAYGXB010000480.1:0-2415 GCA_964353605.1 uncultured Bacteriovoracaceae bacterium | reverse complement strand
GATCCCCCGTATCATAATGGGCTTGCCTCACGGTTGGCACCTCATGTATATAGGCTGCTCAGGCCGGGTGGGGTCATAGTTATTGAACACTCCCCGAAGGAGGAGATCGACATGGAGGCATGGAAGAGCCGTACCTATGGCGATACCATGATCACCTTTATTATGAGGTCGTTATGAAGGAGCGAATAGCGGTATGTCCCGGTTCATTCGACCCCATTACCAATGGGCATCTCGACATTGTCCGCAGGGGCTTGGGCATTTTCGACAAGGTGATCATTGCCATAGGGCACAACCCGTTGAAGATTGACCTGTTCACCACGGAGGAGAAGCTCGAAATGATCCGGGAGTCCGTGGCCACCAGCCCAACGATCATTGTCGATAAATTTGAAGGACTCCTTGTGGATTATGTAAGGACTGTGGGGGCATGTGCCATCCTGCGGGGCCTGCGGGTTACCTCCGACTTCGAGATGGAGCTGCAGCTGGCCCTGATGAACAGGCGGCTCTATGCCGAGGTGGAGACATACTTCCTCATGACGGACTTCAAGAATCTCTTTGTGAGTTCAACCATCTTGAAGGCCACCGCGGCAGCAGGTGGATCGGTCAAGGGGCTCGTGCCAGATCCAGTTTTATGGAAGCTCAAGGAAAAATTTCCCGTGATGAGGATAGAGTAGATCATCAAAAATGCGGAGAATGGAGCGAACAAGATGAGGATATCGAAAATCGTATCGAATATTCAGGAGTCGCCGACACTGGCCATCACCGCGAAGGTAAACCAGCTCAAGGCCTCAGGGAAGGATATCATCGGCTTCGGCGCAGGTGAGCCTGACTTTGATACGCCCGAGGACATCAAAGAGGCCGCCGTCAGGGCTCTCAAGGACGGGAAGACTAAATACACCCCGGTGGGTGGCATTGTCGAACTGAAGCAGGCCGTCTGTGATGTGGTGAACACGGAATATGGCTTGAATATGTCGTCTGCCAATGTCATCGTCTCCTGCGGGGCCAAGCACAGCCTCTATAATCTCTTCATCACCCTGTTTGAGGCGGGGGATGAGGTGATCTGCCCCGGCCCCTACTGGGTCTCCTATCCTCCCATGATCGAGATCGCGGGGGCCCTGCCGGTAATCGTGGATACGAGGAAGACTGGTTTGAAGCTCAAGGCCGACCAGGTCAAGGAGGCCATCACCCCGCGGACGAGGGGGATTATCATCAATTCGCCGTCGAATCCCACCGGCATGGTCTTTGAAAAGAATGAGCTCATCAAGATAGCCGAGATCTGCGTCGAACATGACCTCCTCATCATCTCGGACGATATCTACAACAAGATCATCTTTTCCGGGAATGAATTCTTCAGCATGGCATCCATCGGGCCAGAGGTGACGGAGCGTACATTCATCATCAAGGGGGCATCGAAGACGTTCTCCATGACAGGCTGGCGCATAGGCTACTGCATCGGCAACAAGGACGTGATTACCGCCATGACGAGGCTCCAGAGCCAGAGCACGTCGAACCCGACAACCTTCGCCCAGTACGGAGCGCTCCAGTCTCTCAGTGGTGACCAGAGCATCGTGGCTGTAAGGACCAAGATATTCGAGAAGCGGCGCGAACTCATAGTTTCAAAGATCCGCGAGATATCCGGTTTCGAGATCATCCCACCCGAGGGGGCATTCTATGCTTTCCCATCGGTCGCCGGTCTCCTGGACAGGTTCGGCAGCGCCACCAAGCTTGCGAACTTCCTCCTGGACAAGGCCCTTGTGGCCGTGATCCCGGGGATCGACTTCGGCGCCGACGACCATGTCCGACTCTCGTTCGCCACATCGGAGCAGAACATTGTCAAGGGCCTGGACCGGATCAAGGCGGCGCTGGCACAAACATAAGTAAAAAAGCTCAATCCCCCCGCCCCCTTTGGTCTCACAGAGGGCCAAAAGTCACGAGATTTGGCTACTTTCCCGGGAACGTGGCGGGGAATGGTGCCAAATCAAAAGGCGCGGCAACTGGCTCCTGCATTTTTTCCAGACCCTATATTTTGTTTGTGATCCTGATCGCTGCTCGCTAATCACTTACCAGCATGATGCGGACATCCATGACGTTCGTTCTCATCGGGCCGGTCATGAGGAGATCGCCGGTGGCTTGAAGGTAATGATAGGCGTCGTTGTTTTTGAGGAAGCTATCAACGGAAAGACCAATCTCACTCCCCCGGCTCAGCGTACCGGTATCCACGATACCGCCGGCGGCATCAGTCGGCCCGTCAGTCCCATCCGTACCCCCGCTCAGGATCACGATCTTTCCCCGCGCACCACCCGACAAAAGCCGGCGGGCGAGATCCACGGCCGCGCCGATCTCCGTCGTGCCGTGGCCGGCAGGCAGATTCTCTAACGTTTCGTGCAGCACAAGGGGATCGCTGGTGAGCGCGCACCG
>CAYGXB010000479.1:0-2416 GCA_964353605.1 uncultured Bacteriovoracaceae bacterium | reverse complement strand
ACGTGGCACGAACTATGAGTCGCATGCCAATATTCTCATAGAATTCAAAAACGGGATTATTGGGCATATCGAGACCAATTGGTTGACACCAATTAAAATACGCACGCTCAACCTGACATGCTCCGAAAAATTCGCTACAATTGATTATGTCAATCAGACCTGCGCCATTTCATCATCGAAGATAATCGAGTTCGATGTCCTCGATTCTTTTCTTTTCCCCCAAGAGGTTTCAGAGAGGATGGTATATCTCAAGAAGGAAGAACCGCTTAAGCAGGAGATATTGGATTTCATAACCGCGGCCAAACAGAAGCGTTCCCCGCTTGTCGATGGCCAGGATGGTATCGATGCCGTGGTCATTGCCCAAGCCGCGATTGAATCCTACAAGAAGAAGAAACGAATATACTTGTGAGTTTACCATCTCCTTTTGGACCTAGATATATACCCTAAGATTTCAGTTATTTCGTCGGAATTGGACGTTACACAAGAACAATTGAATATTAAATTATTCGAGGTGATTCCCCTACGAAGGAAACAGCGGCACGTATCTGCACTCGATGCATTATGGACACTACTGTCCCCGATATCGTATTCGATCAGCGAGGCGAATGCAATTATTGCGCATTGCATGATGCGCTTGAGCGGAGGTACCCGCTCACTCAAGAGGGAAAAGCAGAACTGGAGCGCACCGTCGAGAAGATAAAGCGCGCGGGCATAGGTAAACGATACGATTGCATCGCAGGCGTGAGCGGTGGGACGGACAGCACTTACACGCTCTATTTGCTGAAGCAATGGGGATTGAGACCCCTTGCGGTCCACTTCGATAACGGTTGGGACACTGAGATAGCGGTAACTAACGTCAAGAGAGCCACTGACAAGCTGGATATCGACCTATATACCTATGTCATGGACTGGGAGGAGTTCAAGGACCTCCAAATCGCCTTCCTCAGAGCCTCGACGCCTGATGCCGAGATTCCGACGGATATCGGCATTTATGGGACGCTCTACAAGGTGGCTGTCCAAGAGAAGGTGAAGTACGTTGTCAATGGTCACTCATTCAGGACCGAGGGCACTTCGCCCCTGCTCTGGACGTATATGGATGGAAAGTACATTAAGAGCGTCCATCGGAGATTTGGAAGGATGAAGAAGCTTAAGGTCTTCCCGAATCTGACGATGTCCTCATTATTCTATCATGCCGTATTGAAGAGAATCCACGAGTTCCGTCCCTTGGAGTATGTGAGATACGACAAGGAGGAGGCTGGCAAGTTGCTCGAGAAGGAGCTGGGATGGAGCTATTATGGTGGGCACCACCACGAGGTCATCTACACGAAATTTCATCATTCCTATCTCCTCCCTAGGAAATTCGGCATCGACTACCGGAAGGTATCGCTATCCGCAAGGGTGCGCTCAGGCTTGATCACGCGCGACAATGCCATCGAGTACCTGCAACAGAACCCATTTCAACCTGAAAAAGAGCTAATTAAATATGTGATGAGCAAGCTAAGCCTTTCTGAAGATGAATTCAAAGCAATAATGGCATCACAACCGAAAAGCTTCCTGGAATATCCCACTTATTATCCCATAATGAAATCGTTGATGATACCCATAAGACTCGCCACGAGGCTCAATTTGGTCCCAGAGATACTCTATCTGAAATATTCAACGACACGAGATGTGAAGAGACCGATCAAATACCATGGTGCTGATAATGCTAACAATAATCGATTATGGGATGGGTAACCTTCGGTCCGTCCTCAATAAACTTGAGAGGATAGACCTCGAGGTGGTCATCTCTTCCAAGAAGGAGGACATCCTGAGGGCAGAAAAGCTGGTCCTACCTGGTGTCGGAGCCTTCGGCACGGGCATCAATAACCTCTCATCCGCGGGGCTCATACCGGTACTGGAACGCAAGGTTATTGGTGAGAGAGTGCCACTCCTTGGCATCTGCCTAGGGATGCAACTCCTGACGAGACGAAGTGAGGAAGGTAACGTTAATGGTCTTGGTTGGCTCGACTGTGACACTATCAAATTCAAATTTGATGGGGTTAACTCGAGCCTGAAGGTCCCGCATATGGGCTGGAACACGATTTCCAAGGTCCGTGAGAACCGCCTTCTGGACGGCATCGAGACCGGTTCCAGGTTCTATTTCGTTCATTCGTACCATGTATCTTGCGAAGTCGAGAATGGCATGATAATCGCGACCACAAATTATGGCTACGACTTCCCTTCGGTGATACAAAAGGACAACATCTATGCAACTCAGTTCCATCCAGAGAAGAGCCATGATGCCGGCATGAGAGTACTCACGAACTTCGCGACACGTGTCTGAATGCTTCAAGCAAGGGTCATTCCTTGTCTCCTGCTGAAGGGCCGGGGACTCGTGAAGACCGTCCAGTTCAAGGACCCCAGGTACCTGGGG
>CAYGXB010000478.1:0-2416 GCA_964353605.1 uncultured Bacteriovoracaceae bacterium | reverse complement strand
ACTTGTCGTCTATTTCCTATTTCAATTTAATAATGTAAAGAACGTCCCATCTTGCGCCCAGTGGCTGAGCTTGATGGACAAATTTATGCCCATAAACGGAATTATTTTTCCTCACTGACGGGTGAGCAAAAAGATGCCAGCCTTTACCACCTCTTCCGTTCCCCCTATCCCGATATCGCGAACAGGCCACTTCCCAATGGAGGCCTTGAGAATGATTGATAAATCGATTTCTTACATTAATCGGGTTTTTAGGACCTCTGTAATGCATATATCACCAGTATTGAAGCAGGTATCATGGCATTCTATTTGCAGATTTTTATGGAAGTTTGTCAGCGTTCTATAAAATTATACAGCAGATGTCTTCGAACTTGCTTGATAAAGCTGAGGAGGATAGGATGAATAAGCGGCTTGTTCTTCTGATCGTGCATATGTCCTGCAGGTGCTATTTCGGAGCAGTCGTCCTCATAGCACTAGCGCTCATTATCTTTCCCATAACCGCAGGTGCTACGACCATATCGAAGAGGTATCTCTATGACCCCAATGACCCCAAGATTGATCCCCAATCCATCACAGGCTATACCTTTTCGATGGTTGATTTTGCCCAGACCTCGGATGGCCATATTATAGACGAGGGCAACCCCATCCGGGCTGAAGAATTAAAATTGTTGGTGCATAAAGACCCCGTGAGGTTTCTCGAACTCGGGAAACTTTTAGGAAGCATCCTACCGCCTGCACATAGGGAGGTCGGTGTCTATACAGCCCTTATCTGGGAATCGATCATCCATTCAATCAACGATGAGTATTTCTCAAAACCGTTTGATTTCACCATAACTACAGGCGACAATACCGATACCGGAATAAAAGACGAACTTCTTTGGTTTGTTGCCCTCGCGGACGGGAGAACGCCGGCGGATTTCAAGGCTGGACACGCCAACAGTCAAGGACAAAGGACCATCATATCGGAAAACCCAGAGGGACTGTTGATGTCTTGGTATGCAACGATCGGTAACCATGATATCGAATATCAAGGTACCTTCAACAGCGACGGCTTCGTTGGATTACTCGTCAAGGGCCTCGCCTATGACCCTGACCCCGCACGATATTACATCAATAATCTCAGCTATCTGGACGATGTCATTAGTATATACCAGGCTTCTCCCCCAGGCCATGGGTTTACCGATATGCAGACGGAAGGATATTACAGCTTTGATCCCACTCCCTATGTACACTGCCTCGTCCTCAACACCGCCGACTATTACTGTGAACAGTTTAATTTTCCTCTCGAAACCCTGTCACAGGGTCTCCTTTCCGTCTCGCAATACGATTGGATGAAGAGCGAGATAATGCAGAACAAGGACAAATTGTGTGTGGTCTTTGCCCATCACAGTCCCAACTCATTCTTTTCCGTCAAAGATGACAATCAGAATTACATCAGCACCGAGAAACTGAAGGACACCCTGAAAGGTTTTGAAAATGTCGTCGCCTTTGTCGATGGTCACACCCATGAAAATCGCATCGTAGCTGAAACAACCAATGACGGCAAAGGCTACTGGGATATCAACACCTGCGCCGTCGTGGACTATCCTCAGGAATGGAGGCGTATCACGATTCGCGATAACGGCGACGGCACTGGCACTATCTCCTGCCGGATGCATGATCATGCGACCCTCTATGGCACCCTGGAACCCTATATCGGAATCGATATCCTGGACGTCTCCCTCACCGAGAACGACATCCAAGCCTGGGGCGAACCGGGCGACCGGGATGTCGAACTCTACTTCAAGATGCCCGCGTCGGTGCAGCCGACCATCATGGCCAACTATCATCCGCCGGTAACGCCCGAAGAGGGTAACGACACCCATGCCACATCCTCTCCACAAGCCACAGGCAGTGGCGGCGGAAGCAGTGGGTGCTTCATCGGCACCGCTATGAGGTGATCTCCTACGCATGTCTCATGCTGCCCAGCTCCAGCCGAAGGAGATGGCACACCCAGTCCTGGACATGGAGACGGCCGGCATTACGCACGTTGCAGCGGAACAGGGGATAGCGCTCATGGCTCTGCGCGCCGTGAGCGATGGGCCCCGAGCGCCGTTGCCTTTTGACCTCGAGTCAATGTCAGACGAAGATTTCAAACTGGACATCGGCAAAATCATCATGACCGTTCTTCGCCATCCTCACATAATTCTTCAATCCCATCGGATAGTCCGGAATGTTGAGAAGGCCGCAGAGAACGCGGCAATAGCATTGGTCGCGGCGCTGGGTCAGCTCTTACCTGTCCTCTCTCCATGCAACAGTCCTTAGGATGGGTGAAGCGCAACAGAACCCATCAGCAGGGGGAATGCAACATACCTTTATGCGAAAATCCACCTATGGCGCATGTCGCTCTGTCGCATGTCGCTCTTGACATTTTCCGGCT
>CAYGXB010000477.1:0-2421 GCA_964353605.1 uncultured Bacteriovoracaceae bacterium | reverse complement strand
CTTAATATTGGCGTGATACGGATGCAGCCTCCTCACGAGATAGGCCTGCTCAAGATAGCCGAGATAAGAATTAACCGTATGGTAGGATATCCCGAGGCTCTTTCCGATCTGGCTGGCATTCCATATATTTCCGTGAAAGGCAGCGAGCATTTTAAAAAACCGTATGGTGACGGGCGGCGGAGCATTCAAACCCCATACCGGAAGGTCCCGCATGGCGAGCAAATCAAGATAATTTACCTCCCAGACCGGGAAATGGTCTGCCTTGAGGATCCCGCCGTCAGGATACCCACCCATGAGCCAGAGCCTTTCATCCTCTTTGGCGCCAACCTCCAGTACTGAAAAGGTGTTCAGTTCACAGATGGCAATACGACCGGTGAGGAATTCTGAAACTTCCTTCATGAGCCCGGGGGAGACAGAACCAAGGATAAGGAATCGGCCGTTCCGCTTTCGTTCCCTGTCTATGGCACTCCTGATTCTCGGAAATATCCCTGGGTCATTCTGGGCTTCATCAAGGATAATAATCTCTTCCGATTTAATGATGTCATTCCACTGGATGTCGAGCCTGAGCCTTTCCTGCTCGAGCTCAAGGTCGTAATAGGATCGGGAGAGTGTTTTGGCGAGGGTTGTCTTTCCGGCCTGACGTGGACCGAGGATGGCCACTGCGGGAAAAGATTTCAGCCGGGAAATGATGTTGTCCCGTAGATGTCGTATTACCATGCTTACATAATAGAATTTAATTTCTATTTAGTAAAGACATTTATCATTAGGTAAAAACCAATGAAATCTTTCTCGGCTGTGCTTTTGGGTATTTATTTCAAAATCCTCCGGTGTGCAAAGTGAATTTCGCGATTGTCACCCCGAACCAGAACATGCATCGTCCCCCCGGGCGCATAGATGCGCGGCAAACGGGGCATGGCTTTCTGCAAAACAGGTCGAACCGCATTTTTCTCCTCATCATATAAGGTCATAGCTCCCTGCCCCCTTGCTCCCACACCTACCCCAAAATCCGGAACCGACCCTAATAAAACCAAGGATTTATTGCCACAAAGGTGTCCGGTACCTATTCGGGTAAAAAATCGCTCGCTATCATAAGGGCAGCAGTATTCTGGAGAGGATGAAGGTTCGGATAGGAAGCGATGAAAGGCTGCGAAAAAAGTTTGACCATCTCATGTCAACTATCCAGATGAGTCAAGAGCAGACCTGACCCCTTTCCACACACAATCCGGATAGTCTCAAATTCCTTCAATTCAAGGAGGTGGGCGTCGCCGGTAACGATGCAGTCTGCACCGGCAGTCACTGCGCATTCCAGAACCATGTTGTCGTATGGATCAGCGCGAATCGCCTCGATTCGGCGGAGGGGCACCACGAGGTCACTGATTGATTCCAGCTCCCGGACAATGCCGAGGGCCACTTCAGGAGGGTACTTGAATTTTCGGCCCTGGAGCACGCCCGCGATTTCATCGAGCATCACCCTTGATGTAGCCATGCGAACGGTCTGCTTGAGCACCATTTCGAGAACTCTCTGGGGATTGCCGCCAAAGAGAAGGGCGGAAATGATGACGTTGGTATCGATGACGATAGTCATCGTGGCTTCTGTAATCCCTGCTTCTTGCGATAGGAGCGAATCTCACCTGTTACATCCTTTTCCTGCAAGCCAAGCTGCTGTGCCTGCATCTTCCCGTAGGCAAAGACCTCCTTCCATCGGTTCTTGCGCTCGATGTACATCCGGGCGGCCTCCCTGACCAGCTCCGACCGGGACCTCGCTTCTTCCTTCGCAACATCATCGATTTGCCGCAAAAGGTCTTTTTGAAAAGAAATATTGACCGTTCCTGTCTTCATGCTCCCACCTCCAAAAATATTTTACATACAAAGCTTGTATGGTGTCAAGGTCGAACAATCGGGAGCATATGATGTGAGGCGGTGCCGGACACCTTTTATTTTCCAACCTTTCGATTTTGTTCAGGAACAGGAATGATTTCTTCTATCCTACCTGAAGAATGATGGCGTCTTATGAAATCGGGGCTATCAACGGCATGCTGGCTCGCCCGCCGAGAATCCCGATCACTGAATTGTGGACCGGAGCTTGGGGCAAATAAAATAATAGCTCCCCGCCCTCTTGCTCCCACATCTAAGAAACACGAACCGACCTTAATAGAACCAAGGACTTATATCCTCAAAGGTGTCCGGAACCTATTTTCTACTATAGGAGGGGGATGTAGGTTCTGAAGCAATTTAGGTATATTTGAGCAACTCCCGGAATTCTTCCGAAACGCCCAGCCGATTCACATGGTGGAGAACACCCGCTGCATCCAGCCTTGGCTGTCTAAGCATCACGTATCTTGCCTCCATGAAAGAAGGTTGTCAAGTTGCTTCAGAACCTACGTCCCCCTTCCCACTGCTGGCGAGGCGAAGAAGTCTGTT
>CAYGXB010000476.1:0-2431 GCA_964353605.1 uncultured Bacteriovoracaceae bacterium | reverse complement strand
TAACCAGAGCGTGCTTTCCAATAAGGCCTTCCCTTGGCAAAGAATACCCATTGATGCCTTGGTCCGTATTCGTTCCGCCGTCCTGCCCCATACGAGATCATACACCGCCACCATGCCCTTCCTCTAAAGTACGCTTCCGTGTGAAGAGCCCAAAATGATCATTCATTTTGCGATAGCAGTGGGTTCTCCTCCTCCACGCATATCGAGACTTCCGGCGCTAGGGGAACTGCCGGCCGACGAGGGTGGGTGGAGGGGGCATATCCCAGCTTGAGCGCCTTTATGCGTTCATGACATACTGGTCCTTGAGGGCATACACATACTTATCCCAGACACGTTCGAAGCGCGCCTTGTCCAGGATGGGCTTCTTGAACATCTGCATGTACATGTGTTCCTGTTCCGGGGTATTCACATAATTCGTGACCATGAGCAAGGCATAGCCGGAGAAATCCTTGATGATGAACTTGAAGATCTCGTTCAGGATGTCATCATCCAGGCGGTAGATCTTCGCGTTCTCCAGGATGAGCTGGGCATAGGCAATGAGGGTGAAGAGCTCGCCGGCAGAGAGCATGTAATCGATGTCGGCCGTCTGATCCTTGGTGGGTGGCGTCTTGATGAGCATCTTCTTGAAGAGCTCGACCTGCTCCCGGAAGACGAGGACATTGGGGATGGTCAATCCTTCATATGCCTTGCGATAGTCCGGGAACTTGATCTTGGAGAGGCCGCCTGTATGTTGATTGAAAAGATAGCTATCGTTGCTTGGGTCATTCCTTTTCGGGATCTCGGGATAGTCAACCGGGTGGAAGAAATAGTTAGCTATGAACTTGATGATGAGTGCCATGTTGACCTGCTCCGTGCCTTCGAGCTTCGGCAGCATGCCGATGTCCCGAATCGCCATTTCGAAATAGGTGTCCTGCTCGAAACCTTTCGCGGCAATGATCTCGTGGAGGAGGGCGACCACCTTCTCGCCTTGGCTCGTGACTTTCATCTTCACGATCGGATTGTAAAGCAGGTAGCGCCTGTCGTTGTCGGACGCGCTCTTCATATAGTCCGCCACACGCATGCCGCAGAGCTTCATGGCTACCAGACGGGTATAGGCCTCCGTGAAGTACTTCCTCACATGCGGGAAGTCGGTCACGTATTTGCCATACAGGACCCTCCGGGAGGCGTGGTTGATAGCCTCATAGAAGGCATGGGTGCATATGCCTATGGAGGCGAATCCGAGCTCGAATTTCCCGACATTCACGGTATTGAGGGATGATTCCCAGGCGAGCTGCCCCCGCGAGACGATATCGTTGTCCGTGATCGGATAATCGTGGAGCTTGAAATGGGCGACATAAGCCTGCCTTACGCCGGAGGTGTCGATCTTCTTCACGCACGCATACGTGGGGTGATCCGTCCTGACGACAAAGAAGACGTATTCCCCCGTCCCTTCCATCTTGCCGAAGACGGACACCAGGGCTGCACAGTTCCCGTTTCCAATGTAATACTTCTCACCCCTCGCCAGATAGGTGCCATCAGGCTGCGGGCAGAGGATCACCTCACTCGAGTAGAGGTCTGCCCCGTGTTCCTTCTCGGAGAGGCCGAAGGCGAATACACCGCCTTCTTTCAGGAGCCGGCCCGCCTTGTGTTTCACTTCCTCATTCGCCCCCATCCAGATCGGTCCGAGGCCGAGGATGCTTACCTGCCAAGCATACCAGTACTGGAGGCCGTAGAACCCGAGGATCTCATTATACTCGCTGATCCGCCACATGTCCCAGCGGGAATCCGGGTCTCCATACCCCGCAGGAGTCAGCAGGGTGGCGAAGGCCTTCTCCTTCTTGATGAACGCGAGGAAATCCTCATACCAGATCATGGCCTGATCATCTTCCTTGATCTTCTTCAGTCCCTTGTCTTCAAAGAACGCGATCGTCTTAACGACGATTTCCCTGGAACGCTCGTCAGCGTGCCAGCGCTCGTACCGCTTCGGATTCAACAATACCATACACCCCTCCCCATTTTTGCAGTTCACGTCCAGAGCTGGATATACTGCGCTTCCCCTCGAGTCAAGTTGGATTTGATCTTGTCATACAACATCCGAGATATCAAACCATTTCAGATAGTCTTAAGCTTGTTCTCCGTTTGGCGCACAAGGCGGTTCATGCAGTGCCTGTAACGGATGACGAGACCTTTTTCCACAGCACAGACTCCGGCTGCAAGGGAGCCGGTGATGAACCCCCGTCTTGTCATGCCGGCCTGCGATTGTGCGTTCATAAACCGAGCTCATACAAAAGCGATAAGAGATATGCCCCGAACGCAACTTATCTACGGGTATTCTATACACAAAGGCCGGCCCATATCCCTCCTCTACACCAGTCGGAACTCTCTGTTAAGTTTCAACGGGCTGTTGCCCAAACGCCTTTCTCCAAAGATTTGATGCAAGAGACCCTTCGCT
>CAYGXB010000475.1:0-2443 GCA_964353605.1 uncultured Bacteriovoracaceae bacterium | reverse complement strand
AAACGCGGACCGGGAAACGTACTGCGGCCGCGGCTGTGAGGATTGCCGTCGAGATGATGGACGAGGGCCTCATCACAAAGGAGGCGGCGATTTTACGGGTCGATCCCGACCAGATCAACCAGCTCCTCCATCCTATGATCGACCCTAAGGCCAAGAAGATCGTCATCGGCAAGGGCCTGCCCGCCTCGCCCGGCGCAGCGGTTGGCAGGATGGTTTTCTCCGCCGAGGATGCCGAGCGTGAGGCGGAGAAGGGCGAGAAGGTCATCCTGGTGCGTATCGAGACCTCGCCTGAGGATATCCATGGCATGAGCGTGGCCCAGGGTATCCTTACCGCACGGGGCGGCATGACCTCCCATGCAGCGGTTGTGGCCCGAGGGATGGGCAAGTGCTGCGTTTCCGGGTGCAGCGATCTTTCTATTGATTACGACAAGCAGCTGTGTACCATCGGCGGAAAGAAGATGAAGAAAGGCGATTACATCAGCCTCGACGGCACGAAGGGCGAGGTCATCCTCGGCAAAGTCCAGACCATGAATCCGTCCCTCTCCGGCGCTTTCGGCATAATCATGGAGTGGGCCGACGAGTATCGGAAACTCGGCGTGAGGACCAATGCGGATACCCCGAAAGATGCGAAGATCGCCCGCGAGTTCGGCGCCGAGGGCATCGGCCTGTGCCGCACTGAGCATATGTTTTTCGAGGGCAACCGGATCCTCGCCGTGCGCGAAATGATCCTGGCCAAGGACGAAACCGGTAGGCGCAAGGCCCTCGAGAAGATCTTGCCCATGCAGAAGGGTGACTTCAAGGAGATCTTCGAGGAGATGGATGGTCTACCAGTCACTATCAGGCTCCTTGACCCGCCGCTGCATGAATTCCTGCCGAATACCGAAGAGGATCTCGCCGCGGTGGCCAAGGACATGAAGGCCCCGATCGATGACCTCAGAGCCAAGCGAGACACCCTCCACGAGACGAACCCCATGCTCGGACACCGCGGATGCAGACTCGGTATCACCTTCCCCGAGATCTATGAGATGCAGGTGCGTGCCATCATGGAGGCTGCCTGCGAGGCGAGCAAGACCGGAGTCGAGGTTGAACCGGAGATCATGATCCCACTCGTGAGTCATGTGAAGGAGCTCGAGATCCTGCGAAACATGACCGTAAGCATCGCGGACGAGATCATGCAGAAGTACGCCGTCAAGCTCAAGTACATGGTCGGCACCATGATCGAACTGCCGCGGGCGGCTATCACCGCTGACGAAATTGCCGAGCAGGCGGAGTTCTTCTCCTTCGGGACCAATGACCTGACCCAGACTACGTTTGGCCTTTCGCGTGACGATGCCGGCAAGTTCCTGCCCGATTACGTAGCGAAGAAGATCCTCCCGAAGGACCCGTTCATGTCGTTGGATCAGACCGGTGTGGGTGAGCTCATCAAGATCGGTATCTCCAAGGGCAGGAAGACACGCGAAGCTCTGAAGGTCGGGATTTGCGGAGAGCACGGCGGCGATCCCGCCTCCATCGATTTCTGCCATCGGGAGGGCATGAACTACGTGAGCTGCTCCCCGTATCGCGTCCCGATTGCACGGCTCGCCGCAGCACAGGCCGCTTTACTCAATAAGAAGAAGTGATCATAACTTTCGAGGGCGGCGAGGGGGTCGGCAAAACCACCCAGACCGCCCTGCTTGCACTTCACCTCGAAAAGGAAGGCCGGCCGGTCGTTACCATCCGTGAGCCCGGCGGATCGGCCCTCTCGGAAAAGATTCGTGCTCTTTTCGTGGAGAGCCCCATGGATGCAATGACCGAACTTCTCCTCGTCCTCGCCTCCCGAAGGGAAAACATCACCCGGATCATCGAGCCCGTTCAAGAGGCGGGCAAGACCAGCATCATCGACCGCGTCATCGACTCCACCCTCGTCTACCAGGGCCTCGTTGGAGGACTCGGCATCGAAAAGGTCAAGGCTATCATGCAAGCTACCGGTACCTGGCTGGAACCGGATACAACCTTCGTCCTCGATATGGCACCGGAACTTGCATGCTCACGGTTTGCCCCCAGCGACCGGTTCGAGCACCGGGACACTGATTACCATCGCAGGCTCCGAGAAGGTTTCCTCGCCATCTCCACGGATAAGAGACACCGGATCATCGACGCTGCACAGTCACGGGAGGGGGTATTCAGAGCCATAATAGCCAGATTGGAAAAGGCCTAATCCAAAATGCTCAATCCTCCCGACCCCCGTTGGTCCTAAAGTAGCCCAAGTGCCCTTTGTGCTTCTATCGGGGCTGGCGGAAACCCCGTGCCTTTCAGCGAAGAAAAGATTATATACTGTCACAATGTGACGTTATAAGCTTGGGCCGCATACGAAGACGGATTTGAAAGTGCACCAGATCTGGATTCCAATACGCAATCGCACTTCGTGGCCTTGGCTTCGCGGACATAATCAACTCTAGGACAG
>CAYGXB010000474.1:0-2445 GCA_964353605.1 uncultured Bacteriovoracaceae bacterium | reverse complement strand
CGTCGAACTGATACCCGGGTTTCATAGTAATATAAGCCTTTACCAGCTCCGAACCGGGGCGCTCGGGGTTGAGAATCCCGATCAGGGCGACGGCGCCGATGGCAGGGTGCTCGCTCAGCACCTCTTCCACTTTGCGTGAGAACACCTTATACCCGCCGACAATGATCATATCCTTCGTGCGGTCTACAATCCGCAGATACCCTTCCTCATCCTGGATCGCCACATCCCCGGTATGCAGGTAATCGTCCTTGTCAATGACCATCTTGGTCTCTTCGGGTTTGTTATAGTACCCGACCATGATCTGCGGGCCTTTGACGCAGATCTCCCCGGGCTGCCCCACTTCGACTTCCCTGCCCGTGCCGGGTTCAAGGAGCCGGATGTCCGTATTCAAGAGCGGCAATCCGATGGAACCAAGCTTCTTTTTCCCTTTGTAGGGGTTCATGGTGGTCAACGGCGAGGTCTCGGTCATCCCATAGACCTCGAGGAGCTTGCCCTTGCCTACGATATCCTCCAGCTTCTTCTGGGCCTCTTCAGGGAAGGGGGCCGCGGCGGATATGCAGGTCTCCAGTTTCGAGAAGTCGAGGGTCTTGAACTTTGGATTATCTATGAGCATTAAGAACAAGGAGGGTACATTCACGAGGCTGGTGGGTTTGTACTTGGCCAATTCCGCACAGATATGGTCAGTATCCCTGGGGTTCGGGATAAGCACCTGGGTCCATCCTAAATAGATGCAGTTTTCATTGAAGAACAACCCGGCGATATGGAAGAAGGGAAAACCGGAGAGTGCCAGACCCTTTCCCGGCTCCCAGCTGAGCCATTTTTGGACGATGAGCAGATCGGAGACGGCGTTCCTGTGGGTGAGCATGGCGCCCTTGGGGAGGCCGGTCGTTCCACCGGTATACTGTATATAGGCGATATCATCCGGGGTGAGATTCACCTGCGGAGGATCAGCGGGGAATCGCCCCTTCTTGATGACGTCTTCCATCCGATATATGCTCTTATCCTTCAGGGGGGTCACCTCGCCAGTGGGGAACTTCTTCAGGAGTTTGCCCAGCACCCTCTTTATCGCCGGCAGGAAACCACCGATACTGGCGGCCACGACCACCTTCAGTTCGGGCAGGTTCGATGCGATCTTCACGAGCCGGCCGGCGAAGATGGCATCCAGAGTAACGAGTCCTTTGGCATGCGAGTCTTTCAGCTGATACTCCATCTCCTCAGGTGAAAGGAGGGGTGAAACCCCGGAAACCGCGCAGCCCGCCCGTAGGGTCCCCAGCCAAGCGATAACATATTCCGGGATGTTGGGAAGATTGATCCCCACCACATCGCCTTTCTGTAGTCCATGGGAGCGCAGCATGTTGGCGAACTGGTTGGCGTACCGGTCCAACTCGGCAAAGGTGATGTGCGTACCCATGTATGCGAGGGCCGCCTTGGAAGGAAACTTCTCGAAGGTATTTTTGATCGCCTCGACATAGGTAGTTTCCCATTCACGGGGGTCAACATCGGTGAGCCCGGGATCATACGATTTTCTCCAGAACTGTTCTTTTCCCATTATGAAACCTCCTTTATCTCGTCCATGACTATCCTGTATTCATGACGAGAAAATAGATATTATAGGTAACATTAATGCCAGGTTTTGTAAAGTCAATACCTCTACCCAGTCTTCTTTTGATGGTTGGGGATACACACATGAGGAAGTATCAAGTATCATGTGAACGCAATGCGCATGTGGTGGGAAAAAACAGACGGGTAGCTTAGACATGGTTCATTTAAACAAGCAGAGCCTGGGGCACGGGCGAAGTCCTCTGCCTCACCCATGAACATGTCTGTGCTTGTTCTCAGTAGGAGCTTTCTACCTGGTACAGTATAAAGCCAGAGCTTGGCAACGAGAACTCAGTGCCTGTCCCCGAGGTTAAAAATAGGGCGGCCTGAGTTGGATGCCATTGTTATGTACGGAACACTTTTAGTCCTCGTACTTGAAAGAGAGTTTTATCTTAATACGAAAGCCAATAACCTTTCCTTTCTCTATCTGCATATCCTGCTCGACGACCTCGGCGATGCGCAGGTCCCGCAGGGTTTTTGCAGCCTTCGCGACGGCAGCAGCAGCAGCTTTCTCCCATGATACCGGACTAGTTCCCACCAACTCGATCACCTTATAAACGCTTTCTGCCATACTATCCTCCTTTCGTTCCTATGAACAATGTATCTCTTATTTGCCTCATAATGCCTGATCCCTTTTTGCCTGTATATGGCTGCGGGCAGCGACAAGTTGTTCTTAATGCCAGATACAAATTGGGTGCGTACAATCTACAGTTATTGCAAGATACCGAGGCTTCCCAATCCAATATAAAATAACATAGTAATAAGATATAGTCAAGGTCAGGCATCGACAGGTGTCGCGACTCTTTGATAATGTCCCCTACCAGACTCAATAGAAATGTCCCCTAT
>CAYGXB010000473.1:0-2447 GCA_964353605.1 uncultured Bacteriovoracaceae bacterium | reverse complement strand
TTTGCCGTGCTCCGTTCGGGGTAAGCTTGTCGCACCATGAACGGACTTACGACACAGTCTCAATAGGAGGAAATGAGTGGGTGCGGTTTGCCGCCCCTTTTTTATGCTTTAGGCAAATTCTACCATATATTTACCTTAATGCGGTACAAATATTTTGGCATCTACAGCGAAATAAACCTTGACTTCTCTTTTTTCTTTTGCTAACTTTCTCCATCAAGATAACTTTTCAAAGGAGGTGATCATGGTGTCGAACATACTGGGAGTCATTATTGGCGTTGTGGTCATCATTGTCGGACTTATCCTTATGGTCCTCTGGTGGTCGATGTTCCTTAAAGGGCTGATGGCGGTTGTCCCCATCCTTCTCATTTTGATTGGTGTTGGTGCTCTCATCTATTTCATCAGCGAGATCAAATCAAAAATAGAGGTTGGAAAAGAGGAGGCTTCTACACCCGCTTCCAAAGAGCAGAAAGCCGAATAGAAAGAGGAACAAGGATCAACTGGATCGAATAAGAGCAAGAGACGGATTTGATGGAGGGCTCCAAATCCGTCTCTAACTTTTTGCCTTTCTCTCCTCCATCGGCTCCATGTGGACCACCACATCGGTCACTCCCCGGATATCTCTTTTGATCTTATTCTCAATGGCGTAGGAGAGATGATGGGCCTTGTGCACATCCATATTCGGATCGACAAGAACGTGGAGATCAATGTGGATATCGTCAGGCCGACCTCTGCTCCGAATCTGATGACACTCTTTTACCCCTTTGATGGAGAGGACTACCCTCTCAATCTCATAAATCCGAATCGCTACCCCATCACTCAGTACCCGGGAGCTTTCTTTTAGTATGTTGACCCCAGCATATGCGATGAAGATTGCAATCAACAAAGAAGCTATGGGATCAAGAATAGGATAACCTAGTTTGATTCCCACGAGGGTGACGATGACAGAGGAGGAGGTTAAGATATCCGATCGAGTGTGTAAGGCGTCAGAGGTGAGGATATCGCTCTTCATGGCCTTTCCCATTCGGGTCTCATAAATCATCACAGCCACGTTGATCGCTAAAGTGATTCCCATCACCAAAAAACTCTTCACAGTGACCTCTGGAACGACCGGATGTAGAAAACGGACTATCCCTTCCCTTACCACACTGATACTGACAAGAAAAAGGAGGGCAGAAATTCCAACAGCGGTAAGTGTTTCATACTTCTTGTGCCCATAGGGATGGTTTTCATCAATAGGTCGCGAAGCGATCCATATCCCAACAAGGCCGATGATATTTGAGGAACCATCTGCAAAAGAGTGAAATCCATCGGCCGTCATGCTCGCAGACCGGGTTAACCAGCCATAAATGAGTTTCGCTGCGCTCACCCCCCAGTTCAGAATGAGGATGTAGACTAAGATGCGTCGAATTCTCTGAAATCGATCTTCCGAATCCACTCAATCCTCCATAATTCCAGCAGCCACAACAACCTCTTGAAAGAACATCATTCCTTTCGTTAGACTTGTTATCATGAAAAAACTACAACCTGGTGATGAAGTGATTAGGATCGACGAAGAGCTTGGAATCGCCTGGATCCTCCTTCCCCCCGATGAAACACTGGGAGGATTCAGGGGCATCTCACCCCGCATCATGGACGAGGAAAAATTTCTTAGCGCAAAGGCAAAAAAAGAGGGGAAAAAGGATTGACACCCAAGGCTCCCCTCCCTTCATGTAGAAAACTATCCCAGTCTCCTCAATGCTTGATTCTCTCCTCCTGTTTCTTTTCCTGAGATTGTGAATTCAAACCCTCTCCATAGATGATGATCCCTTGGGGATCGGTACGGATGGCTTTGAGGTAATAATGTTCTGCCTTTGCCCCCTGTCCAATACGTTCATAACATTCTCCGATGAGGTTGAGGGCATCCTTAAACGTTGGCAAGAATTCAATCACCTCTTCGAGCGTGTTGATTGCCGCATAATATCGTTTTAATTTAAAATAACACATCGCCAACCAATAATGGCCCTGGTAGTGCTTTGGATTTGAACGAATCACCTTTTCATAATAGGGAATCGCCGACTCATACATCCCCCTGCGATAATAAAGTCCCCCAAGGTTCAATAGAACAGGAATGCGGTTTGGACCCCCCTTCAAAATCTCTTTATAAACACTGACCGATCTATCCAAAAGATTGGTGCGATCATAGGCATTCGCCTTCCCAATAAGGTAGTGCGTTTTGATCTCTCCAAATGAGCATTCCTCCCAAATCAAATCCCTCAGCAAGGACCAGATGACGGGAATCATATAGAAAATGAATTGAATTTCTCTCCAGGTCACGCCTTTTCCCTCTATTACTAAGGAGTCCATAATTGATTAGACATATTCTTCGGAAAATCACACCCCAATGCTGTCCAGTTAGTTTGTAACCGTTCGCCCTGAGCCCTTCGACTCACCGTTCGCCCTGAGCCTGT
>CAYGXB010000472.1:0-2455 GCA_964353605.1 uncultured Bacteriovoracaceae bacterium | reverse complement strand
CGAGGATGAGGTTGCCGATGTTGGCGCCGTGAAGATCGAAATCGTCGGGCATCCGCTCGAGGAAATAGCGCAGGTGGTTGCATATGATGCCACGCATGGGTTGAGTGATGACCGCGATGAGGGGGTCGTCGCCTTCGGCCATATGTTTAAGCCGCTCGGCGAGTTTCTCATTGTCTTCGTGCACGGGGAAGCGGTAGACGAAGAGCCGGTAGATGTGGGGATTGCCCTTCACCGACTGGTCGGCAAGTGCCATGATCCGGTTTCGCAGGTCGCCGACCGAGATCATATTGAAGGCGTCGCGGAGTTTCCGGGAGCTTCCGCCGTAATCGAAGGGGGTGACGAGGTGGATGGAGTTATAGGTGTAGTTGATGAGCTGCTGGCTCAGGCCCCTGAGCGCTGTACCCCCGCTGAAGAAAAGGATGCCCGGGCCAAGTTCCGGGAGTCTCCGAAACCGTTCGATCTTTAACTTGTCCGGTATCCTGACCGTGCGTGTGATCTTTATCGGCGTTTCCACGTTATCCTCTCAATTATAAAACAGTCCGGCACATATGGAATGATTGTACGGTGGAATCGTTGTCTTTGCAAGGCAGGACTTGCCAATAGAATAAAACTTGGTATGTCAACTTGGTCCTGTATTACACCCCGCAACATATGATTCTCTCAGATTTACCCTATCTTTCATGGTCATATTTCCTCTCAATTCGAAACGCTCTTTCTCCGATTATAATGAGTAAGATGATTGCTTGTGAAGCCTCAAAAAAAGAGGGGCAGTGCAATGATCACAATCATCGACCTGAAGTCAGGAAAGGAGGCAGTATGAAAAAGGTGTTCTGCATGTTCTGTTTGAGTGCGGTTCTTTCCCTCTCCTCTGCTTACGGAGCGGAATTCGGGCTCAGGGCGTATTACTGGTTCCCGACCTTGAGTGGACACATCAGGGTGGATGAGGATGTCATTCTTGGCACCAAACTCGATCTCGTGGATGATCTCGGTATTGATAATGAATCCTTTACGGTGGGGGAGATTTTCGCCGGTTTCGGGGGCCACCATATTGCCTTCGCCTTTTCTCAGGCGGAGTATAAGGGGAGAAATGTCCTCGACAGGGATATTAACTTCAATGGCGTGACCTACCAGGGAAAGGATACGATCACTTCCAATCTAAGGTACACTACTTATGATCTCATGTATCAGTATGATCTCATGAATCTCGAAAATGTCCTAGCCGGGTTCTCCCTGGGATTGGTCGGCAGAGTGAAGGTCTTGGACGGCTCGGTCAGGCTTCAATCCGCGACCACCGGCCTAGAAGAGAGCAAAGATTTTATCGCACCCATCCCCATGCTGGGCCTCAACCTCCATGTAGGTCTTATTGCCGACCTCTTGGAAGCGAGGGCTCTTGGCACCGGGATCGGCTATTCCGATGCCAAGGTCTTTGATGGACAGGCCGAAGTCTCCCTTACACCCCTACCCTTCCTTGGCATCCATGGCGGGTACAGGATTTTCTTCATCGACGTCAATCGTGATGATGTGGATTTCAACTACGATACCTCTGGACCCTACCTCGGCGTAACCGTGAAGTTCTAAAAAGCCTACACAGACAGGCCTCAACTTCTTTTAACCCCCCTTGGTCTCCCAAGGAACTCGGGAGCTAATCCTTGGTCCACAATTTTATAGTATAACGAAACTGAACGCGCCGAAGGCACCTCCGTAGGGTAAGAGTCAGGGATGGCCTACATTACTTCTCCTGCGGAAGAGGGTTAGGAGATTGGGGATGTAATTTGGCCCGGCTCTTGCAAGTTGTCCGGTATTCTGCTATGAGCGCGCAAGAAACGAGTATGCATACAGGTAAGGCATCTGCAGTCGGCGAAAAAAGGGTCAGCTCTCTTTTTCTCGGCATCGACCTCGGTTCGGTTTCCTTGAAATTGGCCCTCACGGACGAGAAGGGGGGGCTGATGCATGCCTCCTACGCCTTCACCAGCGGCAAGCCACTTGAAGTTCTCATATTCATGCTGGCGGATCTCCTGGACAGGCTGGGAGACATCGCCTGTGCGGGAATTGTTGTGACCGGCAGCGGGAAGTCCCTGATCGCGGATGCCCTAGGTTTGCCCACAATCAACGAGATCGTTGCCCATGCGCGGGGGTGCTGGCAAGAATTCCCAGCAGCAAAGGCCATCATCGAGATCGGCGGCCAGGATTCGAAGTACATCGAGATCGCCCACAGGGAGGACGGGAGTCCCTTCATCGTGCGGCATGCCTTCAATAGCCTGTGCTCTGCCGGTACCGGCGCATTCCTTGACCATCAGGCCCAACGGCTGGGTCT
Organism: uncultured Bacteriovoracaceae bacterium; assembly: GCA_964353605.1. Classification (GTDB taxonomy): domain Bacteria; phylum Desulfobacterota; class Desulfomonilia; order UBA1062; family UBA1062; genus CAYGXB01. The sequence goes on along the minus strand of CAYGXB010000472.1, from coordinate 141 downwards.
GAGCATCGAAGCCTTCTCTGAGGAGGCCTATACTGCGGCGCATGTCCCGCCCATTGCCGGCAGATGCTCGGTCTTTGCCAAGAGCGACATGATCCACCTCCAGCAAAAGGGGGTGAGTTCCAATGCTATAGCCGCAGGACT
>CAYGXB010000471.1:0-2458 GCA_964353605.1 uncultured Bacteriovoracaceae bacterium | reverse complement strand
CGGTTCTATGCCAAAATTTCAAAAGGCATCTACGGCTTCCTCCCCATCGCCCTCGCCAATGAAGACCTCAAGCGGATGCACGGGACCAACGAGCGCATCTCGACCAATGACTACCCCCGTATGATCCAGTTCTACGCCCAGCTCATCCGCAATTCCCAGTGACCTGCATATGCCTTTCCGGGGGGTCTTTATAGAAGGCCTCCCGGATCCCTCTTTGAAAAAATTTCCGCCGCCTTTGCTTTGCATGTTCATCGGCGGCGGCTGCATCCAAAGTATTTTGGTCCTCCCAGGAAGGACGCAGCTTCTCTCTTGAAAACCATGCCGAATATGTGTATGGTTGAGTGCTTGACCGATATGGGGGGAGGTTTTTCCATGACAGGGAAACATGCGAGACTCAACAACTGGGTAAAAGAAGTGGCCAAGATGTGCAAGCCTGATACAGTTCACTGGTGCGACGGCAGCACGGAGGAGTATGACCACCTGATGAAGCAGATGGTGGCTGCCGGCATGGCTACCCCGCTTAGCAAACGCCCCAATAGCTTCCTCTTCCGATCGCATCCAAGCGATGTGGCACGGCTCGAGTCCCGCACGTATATCAGCACTGCCGCTCAAGACAACGCCGGCCCCACCAACAACTGGATCGACCCAGGGGAACTCAAGCAGACCATGAAAACCCTGTACAATGGCTGCATGCAGGGCCGTACCCTCTACGTGATCCCCTTCTCCATGGGACCAATCGCCTCGCCCGTCGCCAAAATCGGCATCGAGATCACCGACAGCCCGTACGTCGTCTGCAACATGCATATCATGACCCGAGTGGGCGCCAAGGTACTCGAGAAGCTCGGCATCGACGGAGAGTTCATCCCCTGCCTGCACTCTATCGGTGCCCCGCTCGCGCCGGGAGAGAAGGACTCTACCTGGCCCTGCGCTCCTCTCGAACAGAAGTATATCTGCCACTTTCCGGAGGAGAACCTCATCTGGTCCTACGGCAGCGGCTATGGCGGCAATGCCCTGCTTGGAAAGAAATGTCTGGCGCTGCGCATCGCATCCGCCATGGCCAGGCGCGAAGGCTGGATGGCCGAACATATGCTCATCCTGCGTCTGACGAACACCAAGGGCAAACAGTTCCACATCGCGGCCGCCTTCCCCTCCGCCTGCGGCAAGACCAACCTCGCCATGATCACCCCCACCATCCCCGGCTGGAAAGCGGAATGCATCGGTGACGATATCGCCTGGATCAAGATCGGCCCAGACGGTAAACCCTACGCCATCAACCCCGAATCTGGCTTCTTCGGCGTGGCCCCCGGCACCTCCTACGAGTCGAATCCTTCGGCCATGGACACGCTCAAGGAGAATGTCATCTTCACCAACTGCGCCCTGGCCGACGAGGGCGATGTCTGGTGGGAGGGCATGGACGGCCCGAAACCTCAACACGCCATTGACTGGAAGGGCCAGGACTGGACCCCGGACAGCAAAGACCCGGCAGCGCATCCGAACTCACGCTTCACCGCCCCGGCTTCCCAGTGTCCGGTCATCTGCAAAGACTGGGAGAAACCCGCCGGTGTACCCATCGACATTTTCGTCTTCGGCGGCCGGCGTGCCAGTGTCGTGCCCCTCGTGCACGAAGCCTACACCTGGGACCACGGCGTCTTCCTTGGTGCTATAGCGTCATCGGAGACCACCGCGGCCAACATAGGCGCCGTCGGCAACTTGAGGCGCGACCCGTTCGCCATGCAGCCTTTCTGCGGCTACAATATGGCCGACTACTTCCAACACTGGCTAAACATGGGCGACCGGCTCGGCCAGCACACCCCGCGCATCTTCTACGTCAACTGGTTCCGCAAGAGCCCGGAGGGCAAGTGGCTCTGGCCGGGTTTCGGCGAAAACAGCCGCATCCTGAAATGGATGTGCGACCGCATCGACGGCAAAGTTGGCGCAGTTCAAACGCCTATCGGGCTCATGCCCAAGGAGGTCGACCTGGAACTCACCGGCCTCAACCTCCCTGCCGGGAACCTAAAGGAACTCCTCAGGCTGGATATCGAGGCCTGGCGGGCTGAGATCCACGATATCGAGCAGCACTTCACCCAGTTCGGTAACCGCCTCCCCGAACGACTCAGGAAGCAGCTCGACGCTTTCAAGCAACGCCTTGGCATACAAAACATATCGGGGAGAACCACATAAATCATGCGCAATTATTGCTTTACAAAGATGTTCACAAGGTGGCTAATCAGTGTTGGTGGGCCAACACAGTTAAGGCCTCCCGCCCCCCCCCGGCTCCCTTTCTAAAACTTTTATCCCCACATCAATGGTCGTCAGTAAAGCCGGCCCCGCTTGGATGAATTATTTTGGATTTGATGGGTAAAACCCCTCCGAAAAATAACCTAGTTCTCATGTTTTTTGAATTGCGATACAGTCTTTAGGAAGAGAGGGTGGGGGTGAGGGGTCCACCCTTTGAATG
>CAYGXB010000470.1:0-2464 GCA_964353605.1 uncultured Bacteriovoracaceae bacterium | reverse complement strand
ATCGCCGCATGAGGCCCTCTTCTTCTTCCACCACAATGAGATCGAGGGCGTACGGACGGGTGACTGGAAATACTTCCGCCGCATCAATCATGCGGTCTATCCGGTCTACGCCGACAAGGATAACACGCTGTTGGGATGGATCGTCAACAATTTCTTTACCTACGCCGGGAAGGATGCAGAGGGCAAAACCCATACGATACCCTTCCTGGGGAGATTGCCATTGCTCTACAACATGAAGGTGGATCCGGGGGAAAATTACAACGTGATCGATAAATATCCCGCGGTCGGGCGCAGGATGTACGATCTGATGACGCAGTGGGAGCAAGCGTTCGCAAAAAATCCCAGGGGGTGGATCACGAAATAAGCTTCGATTGATACCAAGCGTACGGCTTTATCCCCATCTGGTCCTGAACCCTGTGCCGCCTTTGGGCCATGCGAACGCTATCGCCTCTGCGGTGCAAACATACCAGCATGATCCGCATTCCATGCACAATTCCAGATTCTTTATCGTGGCCTTTCCCCCGGCTATCTCGTAACAGTCCGCAAGGCACACCTTCACACAGTTCCCGCACCCCGTGCATTTATGGGTTTCGATGGTGATAAAGGTACCGGTTCCATCGATCCATTCAACCCCGGGATATTTCTGTGACATGCGTGTCGGTTTTGCGGTTGTTCTCATAATCACCCCTCAAACAGTTTAGGATCGGTATGGATCACACGTTCCACCATGCTCCGGCTCAACCGTGCTGACATTGGCGCGAACAGCCTCAATATGCGCGCATACAGTGGTTCGATCACCGGCAGCAGCATCTTCATGGCAGGGTTCAGGATCTCCGCAAGAGGAAAAGACAGGATGGCCAGTATCCAGATAAATGGCAGGCATAGCATGAGGAAGACCTGCCCCAATCTGAAACAGGCCCGGAACCTTTTATCTGCTTTGCTCCCTGCGAATTCCTTCCCCGCGCTTGCCGGAAATGCCGAATAATCGAATCGCGCATGGTGCCAGTTGTAATAATAGCGGAAAAACATCTTCATCCACTGCATGATGATCATCGGGTTAGCCATAATATGGCGGCATAGCATTTTCATGAGCGGTGTCGAAACATGGGTAAGCGCGCCGAGTCCCCAGCCGTTATGTACGTATCGCCTCAGCTTTGTGAGATCGTGTTCGTGCTGCGCATATCTCAGGTTGAAACGGTTTGTGCCCGATATGGACCACTGGAGTATGGGATGGGCTTTTACCCGTTCGCCGTATCGGGAAAGGAACGATCGTGAAATATCGTTTGCCTTGAGTGCCTCGATGGCAACATCGGCCGCTATATCGGCGGAGATCCATGCTGCAGGCACTCCGTCGCAGAGCTCGGTGCTTTCCAGTCCGGCGGCGTCACCCACCAGGATCATGCCGTCGGTATGATTCGGCATGGACCGGAGTTCATCATGCAGGCCCACGTAGATTTCGAAGCCCTCCCACATGTGTGCCCTGAGCCGGGCATGGGGCGCTACATCGTCCTTCCACCACGGCAGTTTTGAGGTGATATTATGATGATATTCTCCAAACATCTTTTTGAGGTTGGGAACACTGGATGTATCCATCCGGAGGCACTGGTCCTGCATGAAATGGAGGCTATCTCTGTATGGCCAGACCATAAGTCCGTTTCCATGACCCAGCGGAGGTGAACATCGCTGTTCGTCCCAGCCCCAGCAGAACCGTACCGAAAAACCAAAGATCTCGTCCACGCGGTCTTTCGGCATTTCATAGTCATAGATATCGGCCAGCGATATTGCCTCCGGCGGGTATTTCCTGCGTACACCGGCCTTTATCGCCACGAGCCCCTGAGATCCCTCGGCATTTATGACAATCCGTGACCGGATTTTCTCTCCTGTTTCAGTAATGATGCCTTGTACACAGCCGGCTTCCACGATAACATCCGTCACCACCGTGGACGTTCTGAGCTCTGCTCCAGCCTCAATTGCCTTGCGCGCTTCCCATTCACAGAAGGGTTTGCAGTACGCGTTATAACCGAATGCAACGATGGGTGCAAAGGGCTTTGGTATCTTTAACGTGTCGTCAATCTCGATCTCACCTTTTTCAATATCCGTTATAATATAATTAATGATGCCGTCCACAGGCCTTTCTATGGGCGGATTCCCGTCGCGTATGAACGCGGGACCGAAGAGAAAGCCGTATATCGGGATGGTGAGACCCGAGATCACTTTTTCCCCGACATTTTCTGATCTTTCTAGCATGAGGGTTTTCAAACCTGCATCGGCGCATTTCTTTGCCGCCACAGGCCCGGCAAACCCTGCTCCGATTATGATAACGTCATATGCTTGCATGGTAGCCTCATCTTGACACTAACTGTTTCAGAGAATAATCCTCAGGTCAAGAAACTTTCCCACCAATGGAATATTTTGGTTCTTCACACGGAAGCGTACTTTAGAGGAAGGGCATGGTGGCGGTGTA
>CAYGXB010000469.1:0-2473 GCA_964353605.1 uncultured Bacteriovoracaceae bacterium | reverse complement strand
GTCCTGTCCGGGGTTGGGATCTCCGCCTCACAAATCATCCCCTTTTCTATCATCCCCGATATCATCGAAATAGACGAAATACAGCATGGAACCAGGAGGGAGGGGGCCTTTTATGGCAGTATGATGTTTCTGTATAAACTCGCATCTGCTGTGGTGATAGGCCTCGCCACGGCCGTACTGGGGTACTTCGGTTATGTTGAGAACTCCACCTTGCCGCAGCCTGATTCGGCCATTATCTGTATACGGGTGCTCCTCGGCCTGGGGCCGGGGGCCTTATTCCTGATATCAGTATACTTCGTGAAGATCCTCCCCATAACCAAGGAGAGCTTTGATGCAGTGAAAAGGATCATTGAAGAGCGAAAAAGAAGGTCAACCACCTAACATTTTGTGATTGTGGACAGGAGTGCGTTGGTCAAGGGAAAGAATCTTATCAATGGTATTGAATCCTTTTGGTCCTTCTAGGAGAGCAGGATTCTCAAGTTCAGGGCGGTATCTCGATCAAGCTTAAATCTCAACCTAAAAAAAATGGAAAAAGTCTTCGTGGTTTTCCTGGGACAAAGAAAGATGTGATGCCATAACAATTACCTCATTGAACGAGATCAGCGATTTCGTGATGTGAAATTGTAGAGGTGTAATCACTCTTTTTATACCATGAGATGAGTTTCAAAGCTATATCAGAGTAGAGATAACTTCTATAAATCCTCAGTCCATGACCGTTGATCCCAACTGAATATAACTGCGATTTATTCTCGGTTTTATGATGTCTAAAAACCGATGATTTTCTTTTGAAACATATGAAGCCGATCACTCAATGCCAGAGCGTTGCACCTGGCACGAGATATATTCCCAATCCTAGAGAAAATAGAAACGTCTTATCTTCTCTTTTCCCTCAGGAGATTCACCGAGTATGGGAGGCTTGGGTTCTGAGCACGGAGGCCATGGTGGGCAATAGAACCAGTTAATCAAGAAAGAATGCATGGGGCCATGATCCATGCCTGGGACAGTTCTGATCACTCTTGTATAGCAGTCTATCTCTCGTTATTATTTCTTCCGAAAAAACATTTTGTGTGTTAAGGAAGGGTCTATTGCAGATTTAAGGAGGGATGATGGTTTATCTGGAACTTCTCCAATTGATCGAGGACAATGCTGATGATCTGACAAGAAGGATCTGCAAGGACCTGCTCACAAGGGCGGAGACCAAGGGCTACCGGATTCTCTCTGATGAAAGACTCAGTGAACGTGTTCATGATGTATGCAGCAAGCTCGGCTTGTGGCTCGGCAAGGACAAGTACACCAGAGGAGAAATCAGAAGAATCTATACTGAGCTTGGAAGGAAACGCTACCGGGAAGGAATTCCGCTCCATGAGGTGGTATTAGCATTCATGCTTATCAAGAGGCACCTGTGGCTCTATGTGCAGGAGAAGAACTTCTTCCATTCCACGTATGAACTCTCCCAGGCACTCGAGCTCAACAATAATGTCGTCTTCTTTTTCGACAGGGTGATCTACTTCGTCACCATGGGCTATGAGGAGGCTCTCCTCAAAGGGCGAGGATAAGAGAATCTCACCATTTTGTAATTGAGGCATGGAATATATTCCCAACTCAACACCAACCCGCTCTACACGGAAATCACTTTATGGAGAGATGGTCTGACTGCATTATGTCCATTCGGTATCATGTAAGGATCTGGCAACAAATCCCTGCCTTTGCCATGCAGCAGACGAGCGACGGCGGGTATATCATGGCTGGATTGAATGATTCATTTGGGACTGGCAACCATTATGCCTGGCTGATCAAGACCGATGGTAATGGCAATGCCCCGGCCACGCCGACACCGTGATAAGAGTATCTATAAATCATACAGATAATTCATAAAGAAGGGGGAGACTCCAGGGAAACCTGGGGCCTTTTCTTTTATGCATCATGCCTGTCATGGGAGACTATACCATGATGATAAATGGGAATAATCTAGGAAAACTTTCCAAGCTCTCTTGACCAGGGGGGGGGATCTACCAGGGGGAGCTCAGGAAATCGATCCTTGAGCTCCCTACGTCGAAAGAAAAAGTCGGGAAGCTTGTAACTCCCCGACTTTATTGGTGGGCCATGAAGGACTCGAACCTTCGACCTACGGATTAAGAGACGCATTTGGGGGACTTGAGTATAATGATTTCAAGGACTTACGAGGAGCAGGTTGCTGGAATTCTGCATCAATCCGCACCCCAGGCGCACCCAATTGCATCGATTTGCTTGACAGAGAGAAAATGAAGGAATAAGGCATCACCGATGGGAGGGCCTAGGGTAGCTCCCGAACGGTCGAACCGCACGACTTGGCCCTCCTGATATTGAACATGCGAGACTATCAAGGCGGGGGTAGTTCATGATCAAAAAGGTTTTCCAACAGGACGGGATCTTCAGTCAAGAGCGCATCGAGGTCATACCAAAGACAGCGGCAGATATCGAAGCGATCAAGGAT
>CAYGXB010000468.1:0-2487 GCA_964353605.1 uncultured Bacteriovoracaceae bacterium | reverse complement strand
CGGAAGCGGTTGATGGTCCCCCGGTCCTTGATAATGGAGAGCGTATCGATGATCTCGTGCGCGTTTACGAAATCGAATCCAGGCAGGGCCTCTTCGATGCGCGTATACTCGTAATGCGTGAGGTTGCCCTCCGCGGTATAGGTGGCCATGCCGTCCTCATAGCCGAGCCGGCCTTTCTTCACATTGAGATCATTGAGGATGTAATCGCTGACGGCCGATATCTGGTCCATGCCCCCCATGGGCGCATAGGCGCGGACATGGTCCTCGTCGAGCCAGGTTTCGTCTCCGATGCGGATGGCGTCGATGATGAAGGTGAAAACAGCGGGCAGCCCCTCGGCCGGGATGATGATGTAGCTGCGCCAGGGGCAGAAGGCATCCGTGATCCAGCTCAGAGTCCGGATGCGCGAGCCGAGGTAGACGTCGATGCCCTGCTTGCGCATCTCCTGCTGGATCGTCTTGACGCGGCCGGGATTGTCGATATAGTAGGGATCTTTTGGGTCGAGTATCCTTGGCATAATCTCCCTCCTCGATCAGTATACGGCAGAAATCTGCGACAGGATTTTGTTCATCCGGTCCGCTAGAGATGCCAGCCTGAGGGCTTTGGCCATGTTCCCGCGCACCTTGAGCTTGCCGGTCATGAGTGCCCGTTGCGAACTGAGTTCGGCTCTGGAGATGCGGGAAAAGATCTCGTAGTCGCCGGTGATCCTGAACTCGGCCTGAGGCGGATCGCCTTCGCCCACCTCCACGCGTGTGAAGATCCCGTCGTCACATTGGATATACAGGAAGCGCTCCTTGTTATCCGGGCAGTTCTTGTAGATATTGGACATCGAGGTGGAGACCTTGTTCATCTTCTCCGGTGAAAGTTCTGTCTTGAGGCGTTTCAAGGCCTCGCCGGCCCATTCCGGGCTCAAATACACGAATTTTTCCGACATGGTGAACCTCCTTATTTTTTGCCGGTGGCAGGGCCATCCAGCTTTTTCACACTTCCATGACCAGCCCCTTGAGGATGAGATCGATGCCGCTTGCGAACATACTCTTGGCGATATGGGTTTCCGGGACCATGTAGGTTTTCTGGATGAGCATGGCATAGAATAAGAACAGGAGCGGGGCTACAGCCTCGATATCCACAGGCCGGAAGCTGCCCTCGTCAATCCCCCGCTTGAGGACCTGTTTGAGCAGTTCGATGGACGCGCGGTTAATGTCGGTGTACGGGTCCTCGGCGGACGGGTAGATGGGGAAGAGCGAGGGGTCGCGCAGGAGGATCTTGCGGAGGGGCCTGTCCTTGGAGAGGTATTCATAGGCCTTGTGGGCCATGGCGTGGAACTGTTGCGCGGCGTCGCTCTCGGCGGCGATCGCCGCCCGTACCTTGCCCTGCCACTGCATGAAACCATAGGCGACTGCCTTGTCGTACAGGTCGCGCTTGTCCTTGATGTAGAAGTAGAGCGAGCTCTTTGCCGTGCCAATCTCAGCGGCGATATCCTCGATCGTGGCCTTCTTGAAGCCATACTCGGCGAAGACCTTAAGCGCTGCATGGTAGATGGTCTCGATCTTGATTGCCCTCTTTTGCGCGCGCCCCATCATAAACTCGAATAATCGAATAATATGTTCATATATTCAATGTTATGTCAGGGAATCCGCTGTGTCAATGGCGATTTTCAATTCTATTCAGGATCGAATTCGAGACCATAAAAAGATGGGGCAGTTTATGGAGACCTCTTGACATGCGCCCTCCCATCATTCAAGATCGCTTCACAGCATGCGCGCGCAGAGCGCCACCTGCGGATGAGGCTGGCGGAGAGAGGAGGGAGGGATGGAAACGACGGTTAACACGGTCGTCGATGCCGATAAGTGCATTGGGTGCGGCCTGTGCATCAAGGTGTGCCCGTACGAGACACTCTCGATGGTGGACGGCAAGGCCCGCGTCACAGGCGCGACCTCGCTCAACTGCGGACACTGCGCGGCGGTGTGCCCCGTGGAGGCGATCCGGGTCGTATCGCTCCAGGATCTCGCCACGAAGACCTTCGCCATGGAGCACACCTGGCTCGCGCACGGCAAGGGCGACGCGTCCCGGCTTGTGCAACTCATGGCCTCTCGGCGCTCCTGCCGCAACTTCCTCGCCAGGCCGGTCGCCAAAGACATTCTCGAAGACCTGGTGACCATCGGCACCATGGCCCCCTCGGGCTCGAACAGCCAGGAATGGACCTTCACCATCCTGCCGGACAGGGCCCAGGTGGAGGCCCTGGGACGCCACATCGTCGCCTTCTTCCGCCGCATCAACCGCCTCGCCGGCATCGCACCGCTACGAACGGCTCTGAGCCTTTTCGGACAAAAGGGGCTTAAGAACTACTACGAACGGTATTACACGCGCATCGAACAGCGCCTCAAGGACTGGGAAACCTCCGGCAAAGACGTGCTCTTTCATGGCGTCCCGGCCCTCATCCTGGTTGGGTCCACCGCGCAGGCGAGCTGCCCGCAAGAAGACGCCCT
>CAYGXB010000467.1:0-2494 GCA_964353605.1 uncultured Bacteriovoracaceae bacterium | reverse complement strand
GGCCGTTGTTACCACGCAAGATAGCGTGGTACAGTGCTCCTGGATAAAGGAGTCGCGGTTTCCGAGCCATGAGGCAAGACTATCTCATAAATAGCAAAATAGCAAGCCTGACCCGAAATACAACCCTTTCTTTTCAGAAAGCCTATGAGTGAAATAGGACCAACACGACCGCTATCTAAATTCATTGCAATTGACCCTGAAATTACTATTGTCCAACTGTATACTACAGAACTATCCTGTCCAAACGGGTTGAAGGCTCAGTGCGTCGGCGAAATGACACATGACGAAATGCTCTTTATCGATCTCTCGATAGGCTGGCGCCTCGTTCCTGCAGGCCGCCTTCGCATAGCGGCAGCGGGTGTGAAAATAGCACCCCGAAGGCGGGTTCAGAGGCGTCGGCACATCCCCCTGAAGTCGGATTCGACTGGCCTCGTAATGAGGGTCCGGAACCGGAACCGCCGACATTAAAGCCTCCGTATAGGGGTGTTTGGGGTTCAAGAACAATTCATCGGTTTCGGCCAGTTCAACGATTTTCCCCAAATACATCACGGCCACACGGTTGCTGATGTGTCTGACTACAGAAAGGTCATGGGCGATAAACAGATACGTCAGGCTGAATTCCTTCTGCAAGTCTATGAGAAGGTTGATCACCTGTGCCTGAATAGAGACGTCGAGGGCGGAGATCGCCTCATCAGCGATGATGAACTGTGGGTCCAGAGAAAGCGCACGGGCGATCATAATCCGCTGACGCTGTCCCCCTGAAAACTCATGAGGGTACCGCTTCATGTGATCCGCCTTAAGGCCCACGGCGCGCATCAGCTTGCGGGTTCGATCCTCCAATTCCGCACCGTTGGCAACACCATGTACCAGCAGGGGTTCTCCGACGATTGTACCCGCCGTCATTCGAGGGTTCAGTGAGGAGTAAGGGTCTTGAAAGATGATCTGCATCTCTCGACGGAGAAGCTGCATCCGTCTGCGGGAGGCAGTGACCACATTTACCTCCTTGAATTCTTCGCCCGGATGAGCCATCTTCTTACTGCGAAAGATGACTTCCCCTGCGGTCGGCTTGAACATTCGAATGATGGCCCAACCAGTGGTCGTTTTCCCACAGCCACTCTCACCGACCAATCCCAGTGTCTCCCCCGCTTTGATTTGCATGTCAACATCGTCCACCGCCTTCACATGGCCTACTGTGCGCTTGAGGACCCCTTTTCGCACCGGAAAGTATTTCTTCAGGTTTCTGACTTCAAGCAGTACATTATGGGAAAGCAATTTTCACTCCTTGTCAATGATAAAGCCAGCATGCGGCTGGGTGTTTTGGCGTTATCGCCTTGAGTTCAGGGATCTGCCTTTTACAAATTTCTTTCGCCTGCGGACATCTGGGCTCAAACCCACACCCCCGGAGCGCACCGACGGAGTCCGGGACGATTCCTTCGATGGGGACAAGCCGCTTCTTTCTGGAAACAGTGAAGGATGGAATCGAATTGAGAAGCCCTATCGTATAGGGATGTCTGGGGTTGTCGAAGAGTTCGCCGACCGGTGCGCTTTCCACGATTCTGCCCAGATACATGATGATCACATCATCGGCCATATGCGCAATCACCCCAAGATCGTGCGTAATGAACATAATCGCCGTCTTGAATTCTGTGCGAAGGTCGTTCATCAGATCCTGCACCTGGGCCTGTATGGTCACGTCGAGGGCGGTTGTCGGTTCATCGGCTATCAGAAGGCTCGGATGACAGGACAAGGCCATGGCGATCATCGCACGCTGGCGCATACCACCTGAAAGCTGGTGCGGATATTCGTCGACCCTCTGCTCGGGAGACGGTATCCCCACGGATGCCAGGACCTCGATGGCTTTCTTTTTTGCCTCCTTTTTGGATAAGCGCTGGTGAAGAATGATGGCCTCCATGATCTGGTTGCCGATGGTATATACCGGATTCAAAGAGGTCATCGGCTCCTGGAAGATCATGGCGATCTCATTGCCGCGGATATGTCGCATCTCTTCACCCCTGGGATTCAGCTTTGCCAGATCGATGATGTGACCGTCTCGATGGAAAAGAATTTCTCCGCTCTCAATTCTGCCGGGCGGTGATTTCACCAGCCCCATGATTGCCTTGGCGGTGACCGATTTGCCGCAGCCACTCTCCCCAACCACACCGAGGGTTCTTTCCGGATCTATAGAGAAGGTAACGCCGTCGACGGCCCGAACGACACCGTCCTCAGTATCGAAATATGTTTTGAGATTTCTGACCTCAAGAAGTGGCATGTCCGTTGTTCTCCATAAGTGTCCTGCCTAAATTAATAGGCAATGCAACGAATAAAAAGCATTCAACCGCACTTTAGAACTTTCCCTGGGGTTGCGTCGGTATGCCGGCCCTCTGAAACGACCACCACTCCGTTAACAATCACGTACTTGATGCCTAAAGGAAATTGTGAAGGTTCTTCATAAGTTGCGGTATCCTGAATAACTGAGGGTTCAAACACCACCAAA
>CAYGXB010000466.1:0-2498 GCA_964353605.1 uncultured Bacteriovoracaceae bacterium | reverse complement strand
CGATCGAGGATATGGTCTCGGAGACCCTCCGGCATTGACCTGTGCTCTCGGCCTTGAGCCCCTCGGCCATGAGCATATCTAAGATGGAGGAACCCTGGCGAAGGGCGCGATCGAGCAGGAATCTGCCCCGGTAATCGATAATGTCCATGATCGCACGCTGCATCCTGGTGATATGGTTCTCCGTAAAACCCTTGACGCCGGAAAGCCTCCCCGTCTCAAGTGCCGCCAGGAGATCCTCCAGGGTGGAGATGCCCATCGAATGGAGGAGCTTTATTTTCTTCATGCCGAGCCCCGGGACATTGAGGAGCTCGGCAAGGCCTGCAGGAAGCATCGCTCTCATCTCATGCAGGGCGGAGAAATCGCTTTGCATCACCCATGCCTCGAGGAGGGCGGCGATGCTTTTCCCGATCCCTGCTAGCTGTATGATCTTCCTGTTGGCGACGAAGTCCCGCACGGGAAGCTCCAATGATCCTATGGTTTCGGAGGCCTTCCTGTAGGCCCTGGCCTTGAATGGTTCACCCAGGAATTCGAGCCCTGTCGATAATTCCATCAGGAGCGCTGCAATCGCGTGGTTATCCATGGAGCGTCCCCTTGGCTCCCAAACCTGACAGCGCCTCCAGGCGGACCCGTACGATCCTCCCCGGGGAAGGTCTCCCCGGCGCATGCACCTTGACATAATGCGATGTGAGACCGGTGAAGGAGGTGTCCTCCACCCTTGTCACAAGTACAGCCTGGATACTTCCCAGCTGGGCGGCTATGAAGGCGGCTCGTTTGGCATCGGAAAGACTTCTGAACACCTCCACTCTCGATCTCTTTACCGCTGCATCCATCTGAAACGGAAAATCTGCGGCCTTGGTGCCCAGCCTGCGCGAGTAGGGAAATACATGCAGGTAGGCAAGATCCAGATTCTTGAGAAAGGTCAAGCTTTCCTGGAAGGCTTTTTCATCTTCCCCGGGAAAGCCAACCAGGATATCGGCGCCGATTGCCATATCTGGATAGCGTGATCTGATCTCCTCCACGAGGGACGTATAATAATCCACGGTATAAGGTCGGCCCATGGCCTCGAGGATCCTCTGAGACCCACTCTGGAGGGGGAGGTGCAGGTGTCTGCAGATCCTCTCGGATTGTATTACCTCGATGAATTCATCGTCAATGGTCCACGGCTCGATCGAGCTTATCCTGATGCGCGGGATGGGCGTCGCATGAAGGATCTTTTTCATAATTGTAGAGATACCGCCTGCATACAGGCCGATATTAGTTCCGGTCAAGACCACTTCAAGGTATCCCGCATGATAGAGCCCGTTAATTTCGTCGATGATCTCTTGCGCCGGCCTACTCAAAGGAATTCCCCGAGCATAGGGCACAATGCAGAACGTACAGAAATGATTGCATCCCTCCTGGATCTTGACGAAGGCCCGTGCGTGGCCCGAAAAGCCTTTTATTATCCGGGGCAATACACAGTCGAACACATCCCCCAATCGACGCGGGGCAACTATCTCGACCTCCCGGCAGAGAGCCCTGATGGAATCCGGATCCGTTACCGCCTGGCAGCCAGTGACAAACACCCTCCCCTGATTGAGTACCTTCCGCAAAAGCTTCCGGCCCGCTGCATCCGATCTGTGGGTGACGGTACAGGTATTGATGATGGAGAGTTCGCAGGGAACACCGAACGGCTCTTCCGTATAGCCAAGGCTGAATAATGCCTCCCGCAAACGCTCACTCTCATACTGGTTCACCTTGCACCCGAGGGTGGCGATAGAAAATCTCATGCGTCCGGATCTCCATGTGCAGGCGGGGTAGGCTCAAGAGTGCGAGATATCAACCTTTCTCATGCATCCATCTGTTCAACTCATCGATGAGGTCATCGGGGATATCAATCAGCCGTACCCCGGTCTCCACATTTCCCTCTTTTGCAGGGATGGACCATATGGCCTTGCCTTTGGCGCTCTTGCCCGATACCGTGATCATGACCTCATGATCAATGGACACTTTCTCCGTGGTTTTGAGTAGGACCCCATCCTCGAATACATTGAGCAGTTCGCCATCCTCCGGGCCTTTCCCGATGTCATATATAATCGGCGCTTTCAATGCGTGACGTCGCATTCTCATCCGGTCCTTAAGTACATCCCTGTTCCCCATGCTCCTGAGCTGGGAATCCATATTATACACTACGTTGAAATATCTGATCTTCTGGGGCGGTTTGGCAAGCTTGGGAATATCCTTCAAGAGCATAGTCCTCTGCCGTTTTAAAGTCTCGATAAAGTGATTAAACGAAGTCTCCTGTTCGCGGTTCCCTCGGTTGGTGAGCGTGATGTTGATCATAGAAGGGAGCCGCTTCAGCACGTTGATCTCAAAATCCTTAAGGGTATTTTCGAACTCCTGCCTGTCCATACCCTCTCATCATAAAGCAATGCTTTTCCAAATGCAACACCTTGCCCCGAGATCTGTCGCGACTCTTTGATAATGTCCCCTACCAGACTCAATAGAAATGTCCCCTA